>JADHNI010000055.1 GCA_016779585.1 Pseudomonadales bacterium | reverse complement strand
GCTCTGGAACCGGCACACCGGCTTCGGCTTCCTTGAGAATGGCAATGATCTGGTTGTCGCTGAATCTTGGCTTTTTCATAGAATCTCCTTGGTAGAAAATTCTACTCGTAACCCCAGCTAATTTCCGGGGGGATTACAACCTCAATAATAGCCATCAGCGCAGCGAGCCGGTGGCTGGAAGGCGTTTCGGGGCTCGTTTGGCCATGATTGCGCGCTGAAAAATGCTCAAAATTGAACATAAAAAAACGCGATGTGCGGAATTGCGACCTGTTGAGGAAGCAAAATCCTTTTCATCTTCCAAAATCGCCTTTCTTTCTCTATAATTCGCCGCCTCTTCCCACGTGAAGCCCCGCGTAAGTGTCTGATTTTGTTGGCGAATGGTGGGTAACTTAAAGATAATTGCGAAAGTGGCGGAATTGGTAGACGCGCTGGTTTTAGGTACCAGTATCGAAAGATGTGAGAGTTCGAGTCTCTCCTTTCGCACCAGATAGAAACAAAACAGGTAACACAATGCAGGTAACGGTAGAAACCACCCAGGGCCTTGAGCGCAAAATGCGGGTAGTGGTTCCATCAGAGCGGGTCGAAGGCCAGGTCAGCGAAAAGATCAAAGAGACCGCGCAGAAAGCTCGTATTAATGGCTTCCGCCCGGGCAAGGTGCCCATGCGGGAAGTGAAGCGTCGTTTCGGCGAAGGTATCCGCCAGGAAGTCTCCAGTGAGATCATTCAGATTTCTTACGGCGAAGCTCTGCAGAAAGAAGCAATCAATCCGGCGGGCATGCCGCAGATTGATGACGTCAAAATCGAGGAAGGCCAGGACTTGGAATTCACGGCAACCTTTGAAGTGTTTCCTGAAATCGAAGTTGCAGGTTTCGAAGGCATCTCAGTTGAGCGTCTTACCAGCGAAATCCTGGATTCTGACGTTGAAGAAATGATCGACACCCTGCGCAGCCAGCGCATGCGTTACACCGAGGTTGATCGGTGCAGCCAGAATGAAGACAAGGTCAACATGGACTTTGAAGGTTTTCTGGACGGTGAGGCGTTTGAAGGCGGCAAGGCAGAAGGTGCCGACCTTATCCTGGGTTCCGGCCAGATGATTCCCGGTTTTGAGGATGGTCTTGTCGGTCTGAAAGCTGGCGATGAAAAAGACCTGGAAGTGACATTTCCCGAACAGTACCAGGCTGAAAATCTCGCTGGAAAAGATGCCGTGTTCAAGGTCAAGATCAACACGGTCTCCGAGCCCACACTCCCCGAACTGGATGATGAGTTCTTTGATTCATTCGGTGTGGAAGAGGGTAGTGGCCTGGAAGCTTTCCGCTCGGAACTTGTCAGCAATATGGAGCGCGAGCTCGACAATGCTATCAAAGCCAAGGTCAAGGACCAGGTCATGGATGGCCTGCTGGAAACTAACGAGTTCGAAGTACCCCAGGCCCTGGTTGATCAGGAGATCAATCGCATGCGCCAGGAGGCCGTTCAGCAGTTTGGTGGTGGTGCCCAGTTGGACCCCAATCTGCTGCCGGCTGAAATGTTTTCAGAGCAGGCGCAGAAACGTGTGAAACTCGGCCTGCTGGTCAGTTCCATCGTTGAGAAGAACGAAATTCAGCCGGATGCAGAGAAAGTCCGGGAAACCATCGATACCATGGCCAGCCAGTATGAAGAGCCGGACCAGGTTAGAAACTTCTACTACAGCAACGAACAGCAACTGAGCCAGATCCAGAATATGGTCCTGGAAGAGCAGGTCGTGGAATTTGTGCTCGAAGGCGCCAATGTCACTGAGAAATCAGTCGCTTACCAGGAAGCCGTTCGTCGTGAAGCCCCCGGCGAGGCAGCTGAAGAAGGCTCAGACGACGCTGAGCAGGACGCAGAAGCCTGATTCGCGGGTAGTCATCCGATAACCCCCTGATCTCGTAAGGTAATTGTGGAGCTTATGTTTCACAATTACGCTTCAAGTCAACCATTGAACTTTCGGTAATTTGCCGCATTATTAGGCGTGTAAGGCGCCAAACATCAAGAGATAACCCATGCACGATTTTGAAGACAGATTTCTGCCACAGCCCCAGGGCCTGGGTCTCGTACCCATGGTTCTTGAACAGACCGCCCGGGGCGAAAGGTCATATGACATTTATTCCCGCCTCCTGAAAGAGCGCATTATTTTTGTTGTTGGTCCTATCGACGATAACGTCGCCAACCTGGTGGTGGCGCAACTGCTGTTCTGCGAGTCCGAGAACGCAGACAAAGACGTGCAGCTTTATATCAATTCACCTGGTGGCTCGGTGACATCAGGTCTCGCGATTTACGACACCATGCAGTTCATCAACTGCGAGGTTTCTACACTCTGCATTGGCCAGGCGGCGAGCATGGGCGCCTTTCTGCTTGCTGGCGGTACTAAAGGAAAAAGATTTGCTCTGCCTAATGCTCGCGTCATGATTCACCAGCCAAGTGGTGGTTCCCAGGGGCAGGCTTCGGACATTGAGATCCAGGCAAAAGAAATTCTCTACCTGCGCGAGCGTATGAATGCGATTATGGCTGAACACACTGGTCGTACGCCTGAAGAGATCGCGAAGGACACCGAGCGTGACAACTTCATGACCGCAGAGCAGGCCAAAGAATACGGAATGATTGATACCATTCTGGAGAATCGTTCCAATCTGATGGCGGTGGCGTAACAGCCAGCTGCGTATTTTTATTTTCAGGTGTATGAATATAATGGATGAGGGGTCAGGCCCCATCCGGCATGTAACAGCAGCAGGTAATTTGAGGTTTCGGTATGTCAGACGAACATGATGGAAATAACGGCGACGGCAAGCTGCTTCACTGCAACTTCTGCGGCAAGAGCCAGCATGAAGTCAGGAAACTGATCGCCGGCCCATCGGTTTACGTCTGCGATGAGTGTGTAGAGCTTTGCAACGACATTATCCGGGAAGAACTCCAGGAAAATAGCGAAGAGGCGGAAAACAGGAAACTCCCGACACCGCAGGAAATCAACGATATTCTTGATGAGTACGTTATCGGCCAGCATCGCGCCAAGAAAGTATTGTCCGTTGCTGTCTACAATCACTACAAACGCCTGCACTACTCCGGTAAGAAAGACGATGTTGAGTTGCAGAAGAGCAACATTCTCCTGGTCGGTCCTACCGGTGTCGGTAAGACCCTGCTGGCCGAAACCCTTGCAAGGCTGCTTGATGTTCCCTTCACCATTGCTGACGCAACCACCCTGACTGAAGCCGGTTACGTTGGTGAAGATGTTGAAAACATTATCCAGAAGCTGCTGCAGAAGTGTGACTATGATGTCGACAAGGCGCAGGTGGGTATCGTTTACATCGATGAGATCGACAAGATTTCAAGGAAATCAGACAACCCGTCCATTACCCGTGATGTGTCGGGTGAAGGTGTGCAGCAGGCTCTGCTGAAACTGATTGAAGGTACGGTGGCTTCTGTCCCGCCGCAGGGTGGTCGCAAGCACCCGCAGCAGGAATTCCTGCAAGTTGATACTTCCAACATTCTTTTCATCTGCGGTGGTGCTTTTGCCGGGCTCGACAAGGTCATCCAGGACCGTTCCGACAAAAGCGGCATCGGTTTTGGCGCCAGTGTGCAGACGGAAGCCAGCAAGAAGAACCTGGGTGATACCTTGCGTGATGTAGAGCCGGAAGACCTGGTGCGATATGGATTGATTCCTGAATTTGTCGGTCGCTTGCCCGTTTTGGCAACACTGGATGAACTGAATACAGAGGCACTGGTTCGTATCCTGAAAGAACCAAAAAATGCTTACACCAAGCAGTACGCGAAGCTGTTTGAGATGGAGGGTGCTGAAATCGATTTTCGGGAAGACGCCTTGGTTGCCATTGCGAAGAAAGCGATGGAGCGCAAAACCGGTGCGCGCGGCCTGCGTTCCATTCTGGAATCTGTGCTTTTGGAAGTGATGTACACGCTGCCTTCCGAGGAGGGTGTGACAAAAGTCATCATCGATGAGAACGTCATCAACGGTACTTCCGACCCAATGCTGATTTACGAAAATGCGGATCAGCAGATGGCTGCCCCCGAATAACCGGCTGAACTGGCGAAATCAGCCACCTTTCATCTGGATTTTCATTATTACCATGCGAAAAAGGCGCATTTACGCGCCTTTTTGCAGCTAAACTGTTCCTTTACCCTAATCAGAGCAAATCATGTCTGAACAGCTGTTTGACGTACCCATTGTGACCCTCCGGGACATGGTGGTGTATCCCCACGGCGTACAACCCCTTTTTATTGGTACAGAAAAGTCGATTCGGGCTCTCGAGTTCGCCCAGGAAAACGACAAGGATAAAAAAATCCTGTTGCTGGCCAAGCGAGACCCGGCCAACGATGAGCCCGGTCCCGATGACCTTTTTACTTTTGGTACCGTGGCCACAATTCTTCAGCTGATCCGTCTGCCGGACAAGACGGTCAAGATTCTCGTTGAGGGAAACAACAGGGCGGCGGTCAGTGAGATTCGCGATGGCGATGAATTTTTTACCGGTGATGCCGAGCTCCAGGAAGAAACCGTCGTAGACGCCGGTGAAGGGCAGGCGATGATCAGGTCGCTGATGAACACCTTCGATCAATACGTCCAGCAGAGCAAAAAAGTTCCGCCGGAGGTGATGACGTCACTGTCCAGTATTGAAGACCCCTCCAGGCTCGTGGACACCATTGCATCCCAACTCACGCTGAAGCTGGACATCAAGCAGCAGCTGCTTGAAATGGTTGATCTGCAGGAACGCATCGACCATATGCTGAGTCTCCTTGAAGGTGAGCTCGAATTGTTCAACGTTGAGAAAAGGATTCGTGGTCGCGTTAAGAAGCAGATGGAGAAGAGCCAGCGCGAGTACTACCTCAATGAACAGATGAAGGCGATCCAGAAGGAACTGGGTGAGCTGGACGATGTACCAAACGAAATAGAAGACATGGAGAAGCGTCTTGAGTCTTCGGGAATGCCGAAAGAGGCCCGGGAAAAGACCAGGGCCGAACTGGGCAAGCTCAAGATGATGTCACCCATGTCCGCGGAGGCAACGGTGGTTCGGTCCTATATCGACTGGATGCTCAATACACCCTGGAAAAAGCGCTCCAAGGTGCGTACCGACATTACTGTTGCTGAAGAGGTACTGGAATCGGATCACTATGGTCTGGAAGAGGTCAAGGATCGCATTCTTGAGTATCTTGCGGTGCAGAAGCGAGTCAAGAAGATCAAGGGGCCGGTGTTATGCCTGGTTGGACCTCCCGGTGTTGGTAAGACGTCGCTTGGCGAATCCATCGCTCGTGCAACCAATCGCCAGTATGTTCGCATGGCGCTGGGTGGTGTGCGTGATGAGGCGGAAATTCGAGGGCACAGGCGGACCTATATTGGTTCCATGCCAGGCAAGATCATCCAGAAACTGGCCAAGGTCGGGGTAAAAAACCCGCTTTTCCTGCTCGATGAAATCGACAAGATGGGTCAGGACCACCGGGGTGATCCTGCATCGGCATTGCTTGAAGTGCTGGACCCGGAACAGAACAATTCATTCAACGATCACTATATGGAAGTGGATTACGACCTGTCAGAAGTCATGTTTATCTGTACGTCCAACTCCATGAATATTCCTGCGCCTTTGCTGGATCGTATGGAAATTATCCGTATTCCCGGTTACACCGAAGATGAGAAGCTCAATATTGCTTCACGTTACCTGATCCCAAAACAGATCGAGAACAATGGCCTGGAAGATGGTGAAATTGCGATTAATGATGAGACGGTCACGGACCTGATTCGTTACTACACCCGGGAAGCCGGGGTCAGGGGACTGGAAAGGGAGATTGCAAAAATCTGCCGCAAGGTGGTGAAAGAAACCGCACTGAATGAAAATGAGAGTCAGGGAGTCATCGAGATCACGCCAGAGCGCCTGGAGGACTACTCCGGTGTTCGCAAGTTCAACTTCGGTCTTGCGGAAGAGGAAGACCAGATTGGCCAGGTAACTGGCCTGGCGGTGACCAGCGTTGGCGGTGAACTGCTGTCGATCGAGGCTGTTGCGGTACCTGGCAAAGGTCGGCATACCAGGACAGGGTCTCTCGGCGACGTTATGCAGGAATCCATACAGGCCGCAACTACCGTGGTCCGAAGCCGTTCCAGTATTCTGGGTATAGCCAAGGACTTTCATGAGAAATATGACCTGCACATCCATATGCCGGAAGGTGCGACCCCGAAAGACGGTCCCAGTGCCGGTATTGCCTTGTGCACTGCAATGGTCTCAGTACTGACAGGTATACCCGCTCGCTCGGACGTCGCGATGACTGGCGAGATCACGCTTCGGGGTCAGGTCTTGGCTATTGGTGGCCTGAAAGAGAAGCTGCTGGCCGCACACAGGGGTGGAATCAAAACAGTTTTGATTCCGGATGAGAATAAAAGAGACCTCAAAGACATCCCTGACAACATTAAAAGTGATCTAGAAATCATTCCGGTGAAGTGGATAGACGAGGTTCTTGAGGTGGCATTACAAAGAATGCCCGAACCGATTGAAGAGGAACTTGAATCCGAATCAACAAGCGACTCGGAGCAAAACTCCGAATCCGGCGAAACCCCTAGAATTAGCGCTCATTAGCGAGTTTTACCTTGAATATGGGAGCCTCAGAGGGTATAAAAATATGAGGCACAGGGTAACCGTACACGGAAGTACGAAACATTAAAAACCACTACAACAGACCACTTAAAAGGGGTAGAGCGTGAATAAACAAGAGCTGATTGAAAACATTGCAGCATCCGCCGATATCACTAAGGCAGCTGCAGGCCGAGCGCTGGATTCAATGATCGATTCAATTACTGATTCATTGAAAAAAGGCGACTCAGTCGTGTTGGTAGGTTTCGGCACATTTAGTGTTCGGGATCGCGCCGCACGCACTGGCAGAAATCCTCAGACTGGTGAAGAAATTCAGATTTCAGCAGCCAAGGTTCCGGCATTCAAAGCAGGTAAAGCACTCAAGGACGCGGTTAACTGATTGCGGCCCAAGAGGGAAACGGTTACCGCTGAAACAGGGTAGCGAATAACAACAAAAACCACGGGAAACACACAAAAAAAGGCGTATCTCTGAGATGCGCCTTTTTTTATGGGCTACAATATGCAGCCCAAAATTGAAGCTCCGCAGTTACAAGAGAGGAACAAATGCTCATTCAGAAGATGCGCGATGGCAGCGAGGGAATTCTCGCCAAGGTCATTATCGGACTGATTATCATCGTCTTCGGGCTTTTTGGTTTTGGCTCCATTACAACATTCCTGGCGCCGGTCCCAAAGGTGGCCACCGTTAACGGTGCAGAAATCGGCCAGGGTGAAATGGAGTTTGCTGTTGAGCGTAACCGGAGGCTTTTAATGGCCAGGGGAGTTCCGCTTGACCAGATCGACGAAGATGAGCTGCGAGCAAATGTCCTGGAAGGACTGATATCCCGTGAACTGCTTTCCCAGGCGGCAGACAGCTTGAACCTTCACTACAGCGATGCTGCTATCGATGCTGATATTGTTCAGACGGAGATGTTCCAGCTGGACGGTGTGTTTAATCCTGATCAGTTCCAGAATGTGATTCGTGGTGCCGGCTACACGCCGCTCAGCTATCGCGATGAGCTTCGAACAGACAAGCTGTTTGACCAGTTACTGACCGGAATTCGGGGCTCAGCGTTCCTCACGGAAGATGAGAGCAAGCGCTACAGCTCCCTGTTGTCACAGAGCCGGGATATTGCCTATATCGAGATATCTGCCAATGACCTTATTGATGAAGTTGTCGTTGAGGATGAAGACATCCAGGACTATTACGAGGCGAACCTTTCTGACTTTGTCACTGATGAAACCGTAAACCTCCAGTTTGTCGAGCTCAGGCATGCAGATCTCGCCGCGGAGCTTGAGATCGATGAAGAAGCGCTGGCACTTTACTTCTCAGGAGTTCGCGGCGACTACTCTACAGATGAGACTCGTCGTGTTGCCCATATCCTGATCGAGGTGTCGGAAGAGGTGTCCATCGAAGATGCCAGTGAAAAAGCCGCGGCAGTTTACGACCGCATCAAGCAAGGCGAGGACTTTTCTGCGCTCGCCCGCGAGCTCTCGGATGACACAGGTTCCAGTGAGGCTGGCGGCGACCTGGGGTTTAACCCGCAGGGAACTTTCTTTCCTGAGTTTGAAGCGGCTGCCTATGACCTGCCTCTGAACCAGGTGTCTGAGCCGGTTCAGACAGAGATAGGGTTTCACATCATTAAGGTGCTTGGCATCGAAGAAGGTGTTCAGCCTGAGCTCGCTGATGTGCGCGCCGAGGTAGAGCAGGCCTATCGTCTGTCAGCCACGGAAGAGGACTTTGTGTCGCTCTCGAGCCGTCTGGCGGAACTGCTGTTCGAGAGTCTTGACCTGCAGGCTTCAGCCAGTGAAATTGGCGTCGAAATACAGACCACGGGTCACTTAACCCGAGAAGCCAATCACTTCCTCATGGGTAACCGACAGGTGGCCGAGGCAGCATTCAGCTCGGATGTGCTTCTGGATGGAAACAACAGTGACCTCATCGAACTCGCTGAAGATCATCACGTGGGTATCCGTGTTCTGGAGCACAACCCAAGTGAGACCCGTCCGCTTGCAGAGGTGACAGAGGATATCCGTTACATCCTGCAACGACAGAAAGCGACGGAGCTGGCGGAAACGCGAGCCAGGGACATCGTGGAAGCAATCAGGGGAGGTTCTCTGGCCCAGTTTGTCGCTGACGAGTATGGACTTTCCTGGTCGCTGGTGCCGGGAGCAACTCGCTTCACCCGCGAGGTGAACCCGCAGGTGTTGAGCGAAGCTTTCAAGCTGCCTCGCCCGGCAGAGAGTAAGGAATCCCTTGGTGCTGCGACCATGCAGAATGGTGATGGGCTCGTGGTTCGCGTGTCCAGGGTTGAGAACAAACCCCTCGCTGACCTGCTCGAAGCCGAGGTTGCTGGTCTTCGCCAGAATATGGCAAGCCAGATGGGGCTGGCGGACTTCCAGGAGTTTGAGCGCAGCCTCAATGAAACTGCCGATATCAGTACAACAACAGCCAGTATCGACTAGTTAATCAGGCGGGTGACGTCAACGTAAAGCGTCAGTCTATCGCCGGGGTGAATGTATTTCTGCACTCCGACTTTTTCGTTCCAGGCAATAATGTTCTGCACCGTAACGTTGAATTTGTTCGCGATCTTGGACAATGACTCGCCGCGCCTGACCTCATAGTTAAGGCGCCGGACCTGCCTGTTGCGCGTTGGAGTGCTGGCAACGGTAAGCTGCTCTGCCTTTTGCTGCTTGAATACTTTCAACTCGGTGCCCGGGTGAAGCAGGCCCGTGGTACCCATGCCGTTCCATTTCGCGAGTTCGCGCATGCCAACGTCAAATTTGCGCGAAATCTCCCAGAAGCTGTCCCCTGGCTGCACAATGTAGATGACGGGCTCAGAACCATACTTGCTCTCGAGGCTTGCCTGCCTGCTGGTAAGCCTGCCTTCTGACGTCATGCTGTAGTCAACGCCTGGAGATGCTGCAGGAATAAGCAGGGATTCACCTGCGTGAATGGTGTTACCGGCAATGTCGTTGGCGCTGCGAATCGTGGCCACGGTGGTGCGGTATTTTTTGGCGATAGAGCCCAGGCTTTCCCCGTAGCTTATCTTGTGCCGTTTCCATGAGAGTCGTTCGGTTGCCGGTAGCTCTGACAGCTCTGCCCGAAATCTCTCTGCCTGGCTGATGGGTACGAGCAACTGGTGCGGACCCTCCGGATGTGTGGCCCACTGGTTGAATGCAGGGTTAAGCGTATAGAGTTCTTCATCAGTAATACCCGCCATCAATGCAGCCTTGTGCAGATCCAGCTGGCCTCCGGTTTCCACCACTTCCCAGTAAGGTTCATTATCCAGTGAGGGAAGTGTGATGTGATACCTGGCTGGATCTGCGAAGATCTCGCTGATGGCCAGCAAACGCGGTACGTAGGTATAGGTTTCCTTGAGGACTTTAATGGACCAGAAATCTACCTCCTCCTTTGGCAGGTTGCTGCGCCTAATGGAGGAAAGCACATTGCCCTGACCCGCATTGTAAGCGGCCAGTGCCAGTAACCAGTCTCCGTCGAACAGGTTGTGCAGGTACTCGAGATAGTCAATCGCCGCCGCGGTGGACGCCCGGACATCACGCCGGCCGTCGTACCACCAGTCGATCTTCAGTCCATAGACCCTGGCTGTTGAAGGAATAAACTGCCAGAGACCGGCGGCGCGGCCATGAGAATACGCGAAAGGGTCATAGGCGCTTTCGACGATAGGCAACAATGCGAACTCAAGCGGCATGTCGCGACGTTCAAGCTCTTCTATAATGTAGTGCATGTGAGGTGCCGCCCGCCTGGCAACCCTCTCCACGTATTCGGGGTGGTTGACGTACCACCTGAGTTCATTGAACACCCTTTTGCGGTCGGTTTCCCTCGGCAGGGTAAAACCGGCGCGCAGGCGCTCCCAGATATCTTCCGGCGGCGTCAGCACAGGTTCTTCGGTCTGAACTTGAGTCATCTCTGGCGTTATCGCCGGTTCAGGTTCCGGTGCAGTTTCGGGTGCCGATGGCTCTGGTGCCAGCTCGGAGCGGGTCAGGGCTGACTCATTGGTCATGCAACCGGCAAGCAGTAGGCACGCCAGCAAGGGTGCTGAAGGGTAAAAAGCAAGGGATTTCATGGGGATACTGCAGGAACGTTCCGTGTTGGTTGCAAGAGCATTATAATAGTAAAACCTGCTTTTGATAGGTTGACATGCATAACGCATTTTCATCGTTGAAACCTGAGGCCAGGCCAGCCCGTGAAGCGCTTCGCAGCTGGTTGGACACACCGCTCGGGACACATGTGCTGAGGACGGAACTCGCTGTTCTGGAACAGCTGCTACCCGGTTTTTTTGGCTACAACCTTTTGCAGCTCAGCATTCAGGATGAACCTCTTTTTGCAGCCAGTCCGATTCAGACGAAAATTCCACTGGCTCTGGATGATGCGTCGGTCAGGACGCTGCGTGGTGAAAAGGCTGAGATCAACGAGATGCCGGTGGCAGGGCGGCCAGCCAGCCTGCCATTTGAGAATGACAGTATCGATGTGGCGGTGCTGCACCATCTGCTGGACTTTGCCGATTCTCCCCAGGACATTCTCAAGGAAATATCCCGGGTAACCCTCCCAATGGGGCACGTGATAATTATTGGCTTCAACCCCTGGAGTCTGTGGGGTATCTGGAGGAGTATCCTGCACTTTAAGGAGAGGCCTCCATGGGATGGGCAGTACATTAGCCCGGGCCGGCTTATGGACTGGCTGAACCTGCTTGATTTCAAAATTGATCGTGCCCAGTACGCAATCTACCGTCCACCGGTCTCGAGACTCATCGGGCAGGTTGGTGATTATTCCCAGGGTTTGAGCCGTAATCTGAACCTGCCTGTTGGTGGGGTTTATGTGATTGTTGCGCGTAAGCACGTGGGTGCCGTTCGATCTATCCGGCCGGTCTGGAAAACGAGCCGCGCTTTTGGTCGACTGAGTGTGGTCCGTTCCGTCAAGCATGACGGACTGACGAGGGTTGAAAACCCTGATCAGTGACGTAGAAATTTTTACTGATGGCGCATGTCGAGGCAACCCGGGGCCGGGTGGCTGGGGTGTGCTCCTGCGTGCAGGTGACACAGAAAAAGAACTCTGGGGCGGTGAGGCGGACACCACCAACAACAGAATGGAGTTAAAAGCTGCGATTGAAGGGCTTGATGCACTCAAGCGGCCCTCAACGGTATCCCTGACGACCGACTCCCAGTATGTTCGAAAAGGGATCACGGAGTGGATCGCGGGCTGGAAAGCGAAAGGCTGGAAGACAGCCAGCAGAACTCCAGTAAAGAACCGTGATCTCTGGGAAAAACTGGATGTGCTGACGCAGCAGCACAAGGTTGAGTGGCACTGGGTAAAAGGACATAGCGGCAACGAGGAAAACGAACGTGTGGATGCGCTCGCAAATCGCGGCATAGATGAACTGTTGGCAGAGGACTAGATGAGGCAGGTTGTACTGGATACGGAAACTACGGGGCTGGAGATTGAGGCAGGTCACCGGATTATTGAGATAGGTTGCGTTGAGATCATCGACAGGAAACTCACGCGCAGGCATTACCACCAGTACATTAATCCCGAGCGCGACATTGACGAAGGTGCGCTGGAAGTTCACGGAATAACGAGCCAGTTTCTCAGCGACAAACCGGTTTTCGCCGACGTCTGGGAGGCGTTCCTTGAGTTTGTGAATGGCAGTGAGCTGGTGATACATAACGCCGCTTTTGATGTGGCATTCATTAACAGCGAAATGCGTAAGCTCGGCTCGCGGCCTGGTGAGATCACGGATTACTGCAGTGTTGTAGACAGTCTTGAGTTGGCTCGCAACAAACACCCTGGCCAGAAAAATAACCTGGATGCCCTTTGCAAACGCTACAACGTCGACAATTCCCAGCGAGAGCTTCATGGCGCATTGCTGGATGCTGAGATACTGGCTGACGTTTACCTCCTGCTGACCGGCGGCCAGGTAACTCTGGGGCTAGGCGATGAAACACAGTCGTCCAGTGCCAGAGCAGGCGTCGCAAGGCTGGACAGCAATCGTCCCAGGCTTAGGGTGATCAAGGCCTCGATCGAAGAAATGGCCGCCCATGAAGAGCGACTGGATGCCCTGGAGAAAAAATCAGAATCAGGCGTGATCTGGCGATCCCGCTCCTCGGAGATTGAAGGGGAGGTTGGCGTTTGAGCTATCAGTGGCCGGAACCGGATTTTGAGTTTCTTGCGGGAGGACGTCCATCAGGAGACAAGGGGCTTTACTTTGTTTGTCATGGCAACGAGGTGCTCCAGAATTTTGCAGACGACGGCAACTGGAGACCTGCTACTGAAGAGGAAGTGAACCACTTGCGTGACACGAGATCACATTTCATGGGGCATCTCGGTAACCAGCCGTGTTACGCAGTTGAAGCGCCGGAGAAAGGCGATCAGGAGTTTACCAACCTGCGCATGTATCTTGGTCGGATCAGCGATACGCTGTTCAACCTCGCAGGGCGTTCCCTGCAGTTGTGTGACTGGTTCCGCAGCCACCGGTTTTGTGGCAAGTGTGGTTCCCCGACAACCGAGAACGAAAGCGATCGATCCATGGTCTGCCGGTCCTGCGGCATCAACTACTATCCGAGACTTTCACCTTCTATCATTGTCCTGGTTCACAGGGAGGATGAAGTCCTGCTCGCACGGAATCACATGTTTCCCGAAGGTCTGTTTAGTACGCTGGCCGGGTTTGTTGAGCCGGGAGAGTCCATCGAGGAGACAGTGTGCAGGGAAGTAGAGGAAGAGGTTGGTGTGCGAGTAGGCAATTTGCGCTATCGAGGCAGCCAGCCCTGGCCGTTTCCTAACTCGCTTATGCTCGGCTTTCATGCCGAGTATGAGTCAGGTGACATTGTCTGCCAGCAGGATGAAATAGCAGAGGCAAAATGGTTTCCCTGCAGCGAGCTGCCCAATATTCCGGGAAAGTTTGCCATCTCGCGCTGGCTGATCGATGCCTATCTTGCCGAGCGAGGGTTCGACTACTAGTCCTGAACCTCGTAGGCAAGTACAGGATTGTTGTGGGCAAACAGATACAGCAGCAGCTGGCTCAGTACGATGTTACCGTCTGCCCGATAGCGTCCTTCCATGAAGGCGGCCATGCTGTCTGTTTTACCGTTTAGCAGATCCCAGAACGTCTGATGGTGGTCCAGGTAAAGCGTCAGAGTTGGCGATTGAATAACCCCGGGTGTGAATTCGAAGCGGTCTGGTTCCACGACCAGGTGAAAGTCCTCTCCGTCCTCAAATCGCACTTGGAATAAGGTTGTCGGTCGCTGAAGAATAGCGGGATTAAAGCGCGGCGCGAGTTCCGAGTGACGTTTTTTAAGTTCTTCTGCGAGTTTCAAATGGAATACCTGTGATTGACCATGTCAGTCTAGCGCCAGAATCCTGTTGGCGAAACTTTGTAGCCGTCTCTGGTTCTGGCGGGTTATGTAGGTCGGTTGCTGCTTCTGTGTTTCCTCAAGTACCTGACTCAGGAAAGCCTTGTCCGGCGCTGGATTGTTGTCCAGTTCGTATGCCATGAGGATCATTTTGCCGGGGAAGGTGCCAAGCAGCGCGCGGAACCGGGTGTCCTGAAGTTCGTTGAGGGTACCCCCAGCCTGCTGGTACGAGATGTAGAGCCGGGTGTATGAGGCCAGTATAAAATCAGCCAATTCATACTCCTGCTGATGCCGCAGTCCGAGACCAAGATAGAGCGCGAGCACCGGATCCAGGGCATTTTCAGCTTCCGGTGTGATCATGGCGGTAACGGGTGGGATGCGATTAACCTCGTTAAACCAGCCATACCGGGTCAGCGGTGCGAGAGTCGGTTCAATGACGAATACGGGTCTGGTGGCTTCCGTGACGAATTCAATAATGGCAGCTTCTTTCTCGGATCGGGTTGCCCTGGCGGGTGTCAGCCGGTTTGGATAGGTGAGGCTGCTCCAGTTCAATAAAGTGATGTCAGGTCGCTGGTCCTTTGCAAAATGCAGGTAACCCAACGGGAAGGACAACAGATCGCCGTCCGTGAAGAGGATGGCATTCTCGGGCAGTGCGTCCAGGAGTTCTATGAAGTAGTTTTCGACCCACTGCTTATGGCTTCTGTTTGCATGTTGAAAGTTTGACAGCGTGACGAAAACAATCACACATACCAGGATTGCCGCCTCCAGTGCCTGGTGTTTAAGACGACCGGTGACAGCGTTCAGGAGATACCCCAGCCAGATGACGGGCATTGCCCAGGCAATGATTGGATAAGGGCGAAAAATTGACTGGCCATGGGCGTCATATTCAAAGCCGAGCAGAAGTGCCAGGCCGAGGGTCGCGCCGAGAAATGCCAGGATGGTAGGCGCAAGCAGGCGATGCCTATCGCGAATCATCAGCGCCAATCCGGCGAGGGCGGCAACCCCGAGGGGTAAGCCCAGTTGTCTGAAAGCCTCTGGTGCAAGCCATCCCAGGTACTGCCATTTGTCGTCCCAACCAGCGGCAGCATGCTGGTCGTCGTAGAGTGCCCGGGTGATGTATTCCATGAACTCATCCGGCGACGTTACCGGTCCAAACACGCCAAATGCGTTCTGGTCAGCAAGCAGTAATGAACTGTAAGGCATGAGCCCGATGGTGAAGCAGGCGATGGCAGGTGTGAGTCTGCCGGGTTGTACCAATGATCCGAAATCGTGCCTGATCACGGGCCAGGCCACCGTTGCCAGTGCAGGTGTGGCCAGCAGCATAAGCGGCCAGTGATTGCTCAATGCCAGCCCGAATACAAAACACGCCAGATACCAGCAGCGCCATTCCCTGTTTTTCGTAAACCGTTCCAGGAGAAGCCAGTTCATGAAGAACAACAAGGATGCAAGTGTGTACACCTCGATAATGATGGCCTGTTGCCAGAATGTCAGACTGAACCCGTACGCCATGGCGCACGCGGCGGCGATAGCGGGACTGAACCAATGGGTCAGGAGCAGGTAGAACACGAGCAGGGCCAGTGTGCCGAAAAATGCGCTGAGGAGATTGCCGGCCAGGATGTCGTCTGAAAAAAGCAGGTTCTGGCAGAGGATTGTGAACAACGGGTAACCGGGAGGGTGGGAAAGTCCACCCTGCGTGCAGACCATCTGGAACAGCCCCGCATCTTCCAGCGTGATACTGGTCGGCATGGTCAGGACATAGATCGCAAAGGGAATCATGACCACTGGCAGCGCGAGAATTGCAGGGGCCTTGAGTGAGCGTAGCATAGCGCCAGTATAACGTTGGCGGGCGGGTGATTGTGTTAGGATGTGCTGTTTTTCAGCCTTCCGGTCAGCAGGAGTTATATGTTGGAGTTTTTACTTGAGTACGGTCTGTTTCTGGCCAAGTCGGTCACGATACTGGTCGCTATTCTTGTTGTTATCGCAGTAATTTTTGGCATGAACCAGCGCCAGAAAGAGCCAGAGGCCGGGCATATTGAAGTCAAAAGTCTCAACGATACGCTGGAGGCGATCACACACAGCCTGAAATCCGTTGTGCTCAATCCTGAGCTCAGGAAACAGGATGAAAAAGAAGCAAAGAAAAAGACCAAAGAAAAGCAGAAGTCTCTAAAGAAAGAGGTTAAAGACGGGCAGGGCCCCAGGCCAAGAACGTTCGTCATTGATTTCAAGGGTGATGTGCAGGCCAGCAGTGTCACTGGGCTGAGAGAAGAGATAACGGCGATACTTTCCGTGGCTGAACCGACAGATGAAGTGCTGGTGCGTCTTGAAAGTCCTGGTGGCGTGGTTCACGGCTATGGCCTTGCTGCGTCCCAGTTGGCGCGATTTCGCAAACGGGAGATTCCGCTCACGGTGGCGGTGGACAAAGTTGCTGCCAGTGGTGGCTACATGATGGCATCCGTCGCGAACCGGATCATCGCGGCGCCTTTCTCCCTGCTGGGTTCTATTGGCGTGATCGCCCAGTTGCCGAACTTCCATCGCCTGCTTAAGAAAAATGATGTGGATGTAGAGGTCCTGACAGCAGGTGAATTCAAGAGGACGCTGACAGTATTTGGTGAGAACACCGAAAAGGGCCGCGAAAAATTTGTTGAAGAACTCGAAGATGTTCATAACCTATTCAAGGAGCTCGTCTCACAGAACCGTCCCCAGTTGAACATTGATGAAGTGGCAACCGGCGAAGCATGGTTCGGCACACGTGCCCTGGAACGCAACCTTGTGGACGAACTGATGACCAGCGACGAATACATTGTTGAGCAGTGCGCAGAGCGTGATGTATTCCTGGTCAAGTTTGTGCAGCACAAAAACAAGATCGATCGATTGTTTGAGCGGGTTGCCCGGCTCATAGCCCCTGGTGTAGACCAACAGCACACCAATCTAACGATACAGTGACCCGATAACAGGAGAGGACTTTGACCAGTTTTAAGGCTTTCTGGGTAGAAAAGAATGACGATGACGTTCAGCACAGCGTGATTGAGCGTTCAGTGGACGATCTTCCTGAAGGGGAGGTGCTGATCAAGGTTCGGTATTCGAGCCTGAACTACAAGGATGCGCTGTCGTCCAAGGGTATGCCCGGTGTTACACGCAACTATCCCCATACACCCGGCATAGATGCTGCGGGCGTTGTGGTCGAGTCTTCCAACACCGCTTTTTCTGAAGGTGATGAAGTCATTGTGATTGGCTTTGACCTTGGTATGAACACTCCGGGAGGCTATGGCGAATATATCCGGGTTCCCGCTGGATGGATAACGGCCCTGCCTGCAGGCATGACCCTCAGGGAGAGCATGATCATCGGTACCGCAGGTCTTACTGCGGCGCTCTGTTTTGACAAACTTGTGAGAATGGGTGCCAGACCTGAAGATGGACCTGTAGTGGTGACTGGTGCGACCGGTGGTGTCGGGTCTGTTGCTGTGGCTCTCCTGGCCAGCCAGGGATTCGAGGTGGTGGCCAGCACCGGTAAAGCTGATAAACATGATTACCTGAAATCGCTGGGGGCAAGTTTGGTCATTGATCGAGAACAATTGGGTACCGGGAACCCTCGACCACTCCTGGGAGAAGATTACGGCCATGGTGTTGATACGGTTGGCGGCGATACGCTCAGTAACGTTATCAAGAGTCTCAGGCACAGTGGCAGCGTTGCCATTTGTGGGCTGGTTTCGTCACCGGCATTCAGTACAACCGTGCTTCCGTTTATCCTGCGGAACGTCAATGTCCTGGGTGTTGATAGCGTTGAGCTGGCCATTGAAGAGAAAAATCGCGCCTGGGCGCACCTCGCCAGTGACTGGAAGGTGCCGGGTCTTGAAGACATGGTGGTGGAAACAGATCTTGATGGACTGTCTGCCGAGGTGGATCGCATCTTCGCCGGTGGCGTGACTGGTCGAACACTCGTGGTTCTCTAGTCAACCTCAAGGGGCGATGATTAATCCCGCCTGAGTTCGTCGGTAACGGCGATGGGTGTCGGGTAGCGGAATACCACCAGGTAGGAGGATACCAGGAACGTCAGGATAGCGGTCGCCTGGATCAGATGTGAAGCATGATTGCCGATCAGGTTTTCAGCTGTGGCAATAAACGCAATCAGCAGTGAAAACTCGCTGATCTGCCCGAGGCGGAAGCCTGTCTCCCAACCCAGTTTGTCAGACTCGCTCATGCCATGCAGGAAGTAGCGGAAAACGACAGGTTTCAGGACCAGCATGGCCGCAGCCATCAATAGTGCTGGCAGGATCACATCTCCGAGCAGGTCCATGTGGAATCCTGCCCCCAGGGAGAAGAAAAACAGCACAAGGAAAAAGTCCCGCAGCGGTTTCAGGTGGTCAGCGATGTAAAGCGCGATCGGGCTGGTGGCAATCGTTACCCCGGCAATGAAAGCGCCGATCTCAAGGGAAAGCCCTAGCAGTTCTGCCATCTCCGCGAGTCCGAGACACCAGCCAATGGCTACCAGGAAGATATACTCGTGGAATGCATCGAACTTCTCCAGCAAAGGCAGCATGACGTATTTCACGAAGATCCAGGCGCCAAAAATGAGTAAAGGCAGGCTGACCAGTACCCTGATGATTTTGCTGGCACCACTGAACTCCAGGAAACCTCCAGTGATAATCAGCAGAACGATGATAGCGACGAGGTCCTGGATGAGGAGCAGGCTGATAATCAGTTCACCCGTCCTGCGGTGATGCAGGACTGTGGTAGGCAGGAGCTTGATGCCGATGATCGTGCTGCTGAACATCATGGCAACGCCGATGATAATGGTCTCGGTGTGTGAGTAACCAAACGCGAATGCGATAGTGGCACCCGCGAGGAAAAACACGATGCAGCTGCCGAGTCCTACCAGCATGGAGCTTTTGAGCGTATTCAGAAGCTTGGAAGGCTGCATATCCAGGCCAAGCAGGAACAACAGGAAAATGATGCCGAACTTCGCTGTGCTGCTGATGAGTTGCGGGTTGTCAACGAATGCCAGCCCGGAAGGGCCGAGGATCATGCCGGTAATGATGTAGACAACAATCAGTGGCTGGCGAGTAAACAGCGCGAGCGTTGCCAGGATACCGGCACAGGCGAATATCAGGAAAAATGAAAATATGAGAGGGTCAGAACCCATCAGCGCTCGTGGTAACAGCCAGCCCTGATGTTACCCTGTTTAGGCGCGTTTTCTAAACAGGGGTTCCCGGTCGACAGTTTGCTGGTAGCTGAATGAGAAACCCTCGATCATGGCGAGAGCCTTTTCCGGGTTCTGGCCTTCGGCCAGCTCAAAAGCGTCGAAACCGCAGCGGACCATCTGCTCAAGCTGGTCCAGTCGAACATCACCAATCGCTCGAATCTCACCGGAAAATTTGTAGTGTCTTCTCAGAATCGCGGCGTTGGAGTATGCGCGACCATCTGAGAATGCGGGGAAGTTCAGCGCAATTGCTGGGATTTCTTCAAGGAAGTCTGCGATGCCTTCAACTTCCTCATCTGCATCCAGCCACACAGCCTGAGCACGTTCTCCCGAATCCAGGTATTCCTCCAGCGAGAGAAAAGCCAGATTGTCATCGGCCTGAACGGTCTTGTTCTTGATTAGACTTCCCATGTTGCGTACACCGCCTCTTTGTAGGGATCGATACCGAGCCGTCGGTAGGTGTCGATGAAGCGTTCCTCACCCTGGCGGTGTGCCAGGTGCACGTCCACGAGTTTTTGGATCACTGTGGGGATTTCATCCTGCGCAAAAGAGGGTCCCAGGATCTTGGCGAGGCTGGCGTCCTCGTAGCCTGAACCGCCAATGGAAACCTGGTAGAACTCCTCACCTTTTTTGTCGACACCAAGGATGCCGATGTTTCCGACATGGTGATGCCCACAGGCATTCATGCAGCCGGAGATATTGATATCCAGGTCGCCGAGGTCATGCAGGTAGTCCAGGTCGTCAAACTTTCGCTGGATAGCCTCTGCGACGGGAATGGATTTTGCGTTGGCGAGAGAGCAGTAGTCACCACCCGGGCAGCAGATGATATCTGTCAGCAGGCCAAGGTTGGGTGATGCGAGCTCTGCATCTACCAGTTTGCTCCAGAGGTCATGCAGGGATTTTTTGGGGACATCGGCAAGTGTTACGTTCTGTTCGTGAGTAACCCTGACTTCCCCGAAGCTGTACTCTTCAGCCAGGTCAGCGATGATCTCCAGCTGTTCGTCGGTCACATCACCAGGCGCGATACCGGTCTGTTTCATTGCCAGATTGACGCTGACATAACCCGGCTGCCGGTGTGCTTTGACATTCTGTTTGACCCAGTTGCCGAAACCGCTGTTGTCAGCGAGAAGATCATCTACCGCTGGCACATGGTCTTCAAGATCTTCATAGGGTGGAGTCGTGAAATGCTTCTTGACCCGGTCGATCTCTGCCTGCGTCAGGGTGGCAGGACCGTCCTTTAGGTGAACCCACTCTGCTTCAACTTTCTCTGCGAATACCTCGGGGGTCATGGCGCGCACGAGGATCTTGATCCGGGCCTTGTACTTGTTGTCGCGCCTGCCGTACCGGTTGTAGACGCGGAGGATTGCCTCCAGGTAGGTGAGCAGGTGTTCGGGCTCCAGGTTCTGCTTGATGACCGGAGCAATAACGGGCGTTCTGCCCAGCCCGCCACCGGCAAGCACCTCGAAGCGTGTTTGCCCATCAACCTTCAGGATTCGAACACCAATGTCGTGAACCTGTACGGCGGCGCGATCACCCTCTGCGCCGGTAACGGCGATCTTGAACTTTCGCGGCAACCAGTTGAATTCAGGGTGGAAGGTTGACCACTGCCTGATCAGCTCAGCCCACGGCCGGGAATCTTCGATTTCATCCGGCGCAACACCTGCATACTGGTCAGACGTGACGTTGCGGATGCAGTTTCCACTGGTCTGGATTGCATGCATTTCAACGGTCGCCAGTTCAGCCAGGATATCAGGGACTTCTTCCAGTTTTGGCCAGTTCAATTGCACATTCTGGCGGGTCGTAAAATGCGCATAACCCCGATCATAATGCCTGGTGATATGAGCCAGTTTACGCAGCTGTTTGGATGACAGCATACCGTAGGGCACTGCAATGCGGAGCATGGGTGCCAGTCTCTGTATATAGAGGCCGTTTCTCAGACGCAGGTGCTGGAATTCATCTGCAGAGAGTTCGCCAGCCAGGAACCGGTTCGTCTGGTCCCGGTACTGGTCCACGCGTTCGTCGACCAGTTTCTGATCGTATTCATCGTACAAGTACATACGGCTGGGGTGTCCCTTTCTGGAAGGGCGCTAATATAGCGGCTTGGGACCTGATCTTGAATAGATACTTCGGCATATGGTTATGCTGAATTCTTCTGGATTCGATCGTATAATCGCGCAGCATTTTAAACCTGTCTGGAGAGAACGTGAGCGACGAAACTGAAAACAACAAGAACGAAGATGCCTTTGCTGATGCCCTGTCAGCAGTCCTTGTCGTGGTTCTCCCGGTCGTGGCGGTAATCTACTGGCTGAGCGGGCTGCCCACTAGCTGAAGGCTAATCACAACACCAGGTAGACAACGCCGACCACGGTCAGCACAAACAGCACCGTAAAAATCAGACCTGCAGCGATGAATACCAGGGGATTACCCCGGCTGAAATCGCGTTCGCGGTTCTTTGCGTTCTGCACACCGATTGCCGCTGCGAGTACGCTCATCGTTACCTCGAGAAAACTGGGTTCGCCCAGTTCTTCCTTGCTTTCTGCTGGTTTCTGGTCTTCTTCAGTCATGGATCTAATTGTACTTCAGGTTGGGTGACAGCCAACGTTCCATGATGGGCTGTTCCATGCCTTTTCTTTGCGCATAGCTTTCCAGCTGGTCGCGGTCGATTTTACCGAGACCAAAGTAACGTGACTCAGGGTGAGAAAAGTAGAATCCGCTCACGCTGGCTGCGGGTGCCATCGCAAAGTTCTCGGTCAGTGAGACGCCGGTTGCTTGCTCGGCATCGAGGATGGAAAACAGGGTTTCTTTTTCCGTGTGATCGGGGCAGGCCGGGTAACCTGGTGCCGGACGGATACCCTGGTAGCGCTCCTTGATCAGTTCGTCATTGGTCAGCTTCTCGAAGCTGGCGTAGCCCCAGTACTCCGTGCGCACCAGTTTATGCATTTTCTCGGCAAACGCCTCGGCCAGGCGATCTGCCAGGGCCTTGACCAGGATGGCGTTGTAATCATCCTGCTGCGCTTCATACTCCCTGGCAATCTCCTCCGCGCCCAGTCCAGCCGTGACCACGAACCCGCCAATATAGTCCTGTTTTCCCGACTCGATTGGTGCCACATAGTCAGACAGGCAGAAGTTAGGCTGTCCATCTGGCTTTTTCATTTGTTGGCGCAGGTGATGCAGGCGGGTTTTTTCCGTGCTTCTTGCTTCGTCCTCGAAGACGATGATGTCATCACCGTCGCTGTTTGCAGGCCAGAAGCCAATGACAGCGTTGGCGCTGAGTGTTTGTTCATCAATCAACTGTTTCAGCATGGCCTGCGCATCGTTGAACAGCTGGGTGGCTGATTCGCCCACAACCTCATCTTCCAGGATGTCGGGGTACTTGCCGGCGAGTTCCCAGGCGATGAAGAAAGGTGACCAGTCGATGTAGGGAACAAGGTCCGCCAGCGGGAAATCGCGGATGGCCTTTGTGCCTGTAAACGTTGGGGCTGGGGGTTCATATCCGTGCCAGTCAATGGCTGGCCCATTGGCCCTGGCATCCGCATAACTCAGAGTGTCACTCTTTGGTTTCCGGTTGCTGTTTCGAATTCGAATCTTCTCGTATTCCTCGGCCAGTTCTTTTCGGAAGGTGGTTTTGAGCTGGGGATTCAGCAACTGCGATGCAACACCAACGGCCTTGGAAGCATCCGGCACATAGGCAACTACATCCTGATGATAGCAGGGATCAATTTTGACCGAGGTGTGTGCCTTGGACGTGGTTGCGCCACCAATCAACAGCGGCAACGAAATCTCCAGGCGTTCCATTTCTGATGCGACATGAACCATTTCATCCAGCGATGGTGTGATCAGGCCTGACAAGCCGATGACATCCACCTGCTCTTCCTGGGCAGTCCTGATGATTTCCTCTGCGGGCACCATCACGCCGAGATCGATGACATCGTAGTTGTTACATTGCAGTACCACGCCCACGATATTCTTGCCAATATCGTGTACATCACCCTTGACGGTTGCCATAAGAATTTTGCCCTTGGCGCGGGTATCCTCGGTTTTCTCGGCTTCGATGAACGGCACCAGGTGTGCCACTGCCTGCTTCATGACCCGTGCGCTTTTCACGACCTGTGGCAGGAACATTTTTCCGGCGCCGAACAGGTCGCCGACCTGGTTCATGCCTTCCATCAGGGGGCCTTCAATCACCGCAATGGGTCGTGCGGCTTTTATTCGAGCTTCCTCGGTATCTTCGACGATGTACTGGTTT
>JADHNI010000054.1 GCA_016779585.1 Pseudomonadales bacterium | reverse complement strand
CCTGCCGATCAGGCTGTGGAAGATATTACCCGTGGCGTCAAAGGCGGCAGGTTCCGGGTTGATGATATTCACTTCACCCAGGAACTCATCACTGGCATGGCGAGCCATGTGATTCTCGCCATCGAAAAAGGTTACGCAGGACGCAATGCCATCGACTATGCGATTCGCTCGATCCTGCAGATGCTGGGATTACCGGAGCTGGTTTCCAGGGCCTTAACCCAGACACCCCTGCCTGCAATAAAAGCGGGCAAGCGTCTTCGACCTGTTTCTGTGTCAAACGTCACACCGATATCCGTCTATTCAGAGGACACCGTGCAATCAGGTCAGACCGCGAGCTGATACCTCAGCATGGTTCGACTGCCGTCTTTCAGGCCGTTTCGGAACCTCGGTCCCCAGGTGCCCCAACCGGAAGAATACTTTTGGCCGAACAGCTGCAGCGCTGACTCGATACGAGCTTCATCAGTTTCAACGCTGGCAATACCCTTCACTTTCGGAAGTGACTGGTAGTTCGCCCGCGTCCACACGCCAAGATCACCCACCCAGAACTGTGTATTGATAACACCCTTACGCGGCGCCTGGGCCCGCCAACTGCTCGTAGCTGTGCAGACATAAAGGTCTGTGCCCATCATGACGAACCAGATTTCGGCCTGGCAGCTGGACAGTGAACCATCTGACTTGATGGGTGAGAGATAAACGAGATCGGAGCTCAGGAGCCCGGCACGCACATCGGCGGCCTGGGTCTGCCATGGCACTATCGACAGCACCGCAGCCGATGCACCCGCTTTGAGAAGTTCTCTTCTTTTCATCTTCCCCTCTCTGAATTGGGGACAGTTTACTTCGGCTTCGAATCAGGGACAGTTTACTTGGTCGTCCGAAGTAAACTGTCCCCGGTTAGAGACCAAGCACCAGTTTGGACATGATGTTGCGCTGAATCTCGTTGGAGCCCGCATAGATCGACACCTTTCTGGTGTTGAAGTATTCGGGCGCTGTCACATTGGCGTAGTCAGGGCCAATAGGTTCGAAATTTATGCCTTTTTCCGGTGCCGGATGATTAAACGGAATCGCATAGTTTCCAACGGCGTCCAGCGCCAGCTCGGTCAGCTCCTGCTGTAGTTCCGTGCCACGACACTTGAGCAGTGAGGACTCCGGACCTACATTCTTGCCCGTTGCCAGGCTGGACAGGATACGGAGCTCAGTAAACTCCATGGCCGATATTGCGATCTCGGTTTTGGCAATTTTCTGCCGGAATTCATCGTCTTCCCAGAGCGAAGAACCATGGCCATTCTGCTCGGAAGCCGCCATGGATTTGACATGCTCAAGGCTTGCCTTCAATCCGTGGCTGTAAGCATTGCCGCGTTCGAATTCAAGCAGGTACTTGGCATAGGTCCAGCCCTTGCTTTCTTCACCGATAAGGTTCTCTGCAGGGACCTTCACATCGGTGAAATGCACCTCGTTAATCTCCTGGTATCCGGGGGGCGGGTTGTCGATAGTGACAATAGGTCTCACCTCAATGCCCGGTGAGTGCATATCAATCAACAGGAACGAAATACCTTTCTGCGGAATGTCCTCATCGCTGGTCCTGACCAGGCAGAAAATCATGTCCGCATGTTGCCCCAGTGTATTCCAGGTTTTGGTACCGTTAACAATGTAGTGATTACCATCGCGCACTGCTTTAGTCCTGAGCGATGCCAGGTCAGAACCGGACCCCGGTTCAGAGTAGCCCTGGCACCACCAGACACGGCTGGCGAGGATGTCCGGCAGATACTTGTCTTTCTGTTCCTGGGTACCGAATTTCATGATGACCGGCGCCACCATGTTCTGGCCAAATGGCAGGACGCCCGGAGTATCTGCGGCAGCCATTTCCAGGTCAAACAGGTAACGCTGGGTAGGTGTAAAACACGGTCCACCATACTCTTCGGGCCAGTTCACGCCCGCCCAACCACGCTTGTACAGGGCCTGCTGCCAGTAGACGTAATCTTCCTTGGTAAGGGAACCGCCGGGGCTGCGCGAGCGTCGCTGGCGCATCTCCTCGGGATAGTTGTCCTTGATCCATTGCCTGACTTCTTTTTGGAAAGCGAAGTCTTCTGCACTAAATTCCAGGTCCATGTTTCTTTCCTAGTTAACGTAACTTGACTCTAACCCAGCGAGACTCTTCATTCGAGCCCTACCGGCTCGGGCTCAGGACTGTGTGCCTCTACCAGTGAGCGACCGACTACCTTGAGCGCGAGCGTCTCCTCCGTGCCTTCAAAGATAGACAGCACCCTGGCATCCAGCCAGTAGCGGCTTGCCGCGGTTTCCTCCGCGTAACCCATGCCACCATGAATCTGCATGGCTTCCCTTGCTGTCCATTCCGACAGCTTACAGGCGAGCAGCTTGACCAGGCTGGCTTCCATCTGACCTCCGCCTTCGTCCATCATGCGACCGACCTTATAGGTGAATTGACGGGAGGCGCCAAGATACATGGCCATCTTTGCAAACTTAACCAGGGTCAGCTGGTAGTCCGCGACCGGTTTTCCAAAGACTTTCCTGTCGAGAGCATAGTTCAAACCCGCCTCAAAAGCGGCCTGCATCAAGCCACAGGCTCGCGCAGCTGTCTGGATTCGACCACCCATGAATCCGCGCATGGTGAAATAGAAACCTTTGCCCAGGCCCTGCCCCTCACCAATCATGTGACTGGCCGGCACGAAGAAATCATCAAAAAACAGGTTAAAGGAGTGCATGCCGCGGTAGCCCAGTGTCGGGATAGCTTTACCTGAAAGCTTGCCGCCACCTTCCTGAGACACCTCAAACTCTTCACCATCAAACGCTGGTTTTTCCACCATGAACAGGCTGAGGCCCCGGTGCCCCAGGGATGGGTCCGGGTCAGTTCGGGCGAGCGTCAGCAAAACGCCGGATTTCCCGGCAAACGTGCTCCAGGCCTTGGCCCCATTTAACACCCAGCCCTCGTCAGTCTGTGTTGCTTTCAGCTTCATTGAAGCAACATCAGAGCCAAAATCCGGTTCTGTAATCGCAATGGCACAAAGCGGGTCGCCCTGTGCAATTCTTGGCAACCAGCTCTCTTTCTGTTCTTCCGTACCACCTTCGATCAGTGCGCGAGCCATAATTTCAGGGCGCGTAATGAGGCTGCCTGCCCCACCCAGGGAACCGCGTGACAGTTCCTCGGTAACAACGATCATGCCCAGGCTGTCTTCCTGGTCGTCCGGCAGTAATCCGCCATAACGTTGCGGCACACTCAAACCGAAACATCCAAGTTCCCGCACACCGTCAAGAATTGCATCTGGAATGATCTGGTCCTGCCGGTGTATCTCTTCCGCCCTCGGCATCACCACATCTTCAGCAAACTGCCTGAAGGTGTCCGCCATCAGCAGTTTTTCCTCATCAAGCCCGCGGTCACCCAGGTCACCCTTGCTGTCTACGATCAACCGCCCGATCTTCTCGAGGTTGGCTGAACCGAGCAACGCCTGCAGGTTAACCGCATTCAGCGTATTAACCTGATCAAACGTCAGGCCATAGTCTTCAGGGCAGCGCCCCAGCCTCGTACGGATGTTGTGCAGCGCTTCTGCCGCAAAAGCTTCAGACAGGACCTTTTCGATTTCCCCCTTACCTTCTGCATATTCCAGATAGTTTTCTGCGCACTGCAGCTCTGCCGTAGAGACGGCCAGGTCGGAAATAACCTGTTGAAACTCATCCAGTTTCGGTCCGGCCAACTTGCCATCCTCGTCACACTGCGTGCGTACGTGAGTAAGGCCATCGGCAATCGCTGTCCCGGAGCGCTGCAGCGCGTCTGTTAACTGACTCATGGTCGTCCTGTTTTCTTCGAATTTTTCAAACCGGCAAGTCTAAACGAGGAGTCACGCTGACGCACGTCAATGTATACCGGACAGTCGCGGTATACTCTCGGTGTCAACAAATTATCCAAGGATCCCGGAAGTAGCGTGAGCAACAAACCATCCATCACAGAAGTCCGTGACTACTTTATTGCCTTGCAGGAGGCTATTTGCAGCGATCTCGAAGTGGAAGACGGAGAAGCAAAATTTACACAGGAGAATATTGACACACCAGAAGGTGGTCTCTCACGCCCCAGGGTGATCGACGACGGACCTGTCCTCGAACGAGGCGCGGTACAGTTTTCCCATTCCAAGGGCGCATCGCTGCCACCCGCGGCGAGCGAACGTAATCCGGAACTGGCGGGCAAGGGATTCGAGGCGACGGCGATTTCAATGATCATGCACCCGCGCAACCCCTACGCACCAACTTTCCATGCGAACCTGCGCTTCTTCCTTGTAGATGACTCTTACTGGCACTTCGGTGGCGGTTTTGACCTGACCCCCTTCTACCCGTTTGCAGAGGACGTGCTGCACTGGCACCAGGTTGCCAGGGATGCCTGCGAACCCTTTGGTGATGATATCTATCCCCGGTTCAAGCAATGGTGTGATGACTATTTTGTGCTGACACACCGCCAGGAACCTCGAGGTGTGGGCGGACTTTTCTACGATGACTGGAATGAAGGTGGTTTTGAACAGAGTTTTGCCCTGACGCGCAGCATTGGCGATGCCATCATGAAGGCCTACCTGCCGATTCTTCAGAGGCGCAAGGATACGCCCTACGGTGAACGTGAACGGGAATTCCAGCTGTATCGGCGAGGCCGTTACGCCGAATTCAACCTCGCCATCGACCGCGGCACCAAGTACGGCATCCAGTCAGGCCGGCGCATTGAATCTGTATTGGCGAGCATGCCGCCTGTCGCCATCTGGAAGTACAACTGGCAACCGGAACCTGGCTCCCCGGAGGCGGTGCTATACGACGAGTACCTCAAACCTCGAGACTGGCTGAACGAATTAACCTAAGATAAGCCCCTTTTTTAGGCCTTTGAGGGGCGCGATGGACCTGCAGTCCAAGTTGCCGAATGTCGGTACCACCATATTCACCGTAATGTCACGCATGGCGGCTGAACATGGCGCGATCAACCTTTCCCAGGGTTACCCGGATTTCCCTGTTCCCCCGGAACTGCTGGAAAAGCTCAACGAGTATGCGCAGCGTGGAGAAAACCAGTATCCACCGATGCACGGAATCGCCTACCTGCGGGAACAGATAGCCGCGAAACTCGCCCGTTGTTACAACATCACAGCCGATGCCGAGAGTGAAATTACTGTTACCTCGGGTGCAACCGAGGCGCTTTTTGTTGCCATCCATTCGGTTGTTGCCAACGGTGATGAGGTCATTGTCTTTGACCCGGCTTATGACTCCTACGAACCAGCTGTAACCCTGGCCGGTGGGCACACTGTTCACATTCCCCTGAATGCTGGCGACTTTTCTATCGATTGGGATCGAGTCAGGTCTGCAGTCAGCGGCAGGACAAGACTGATCATTATCAACTCGCCGCACAATCCGACGGGGGCCGTCATCCAACGTTCAGACCTGGATGAACTGGCAGATATCATCGAGGATACGCGCATCCTGGTGCTCTCGGATGAAGTCTATGAGCATATGGTCTTTGGTTCAGACAACCATCACAGCATCGCTTCTCACCCGGCCCTGCGTGAACAGTCATTCGTCGTGTCATCTTTCGGCAAGACCTACCACGCAACCGGCTGGAAAGTGGGCTACTGTGTTGCCAGCCCTGCCCTGACCACTGAGTTCAGGAAAGTTCACCAGTTCGTCACCTTTACGACGCACACACCAACACAATGGGCTATCGCGGATTATCTCGAACATCATCCGGAACGCGATGAACAGCTGCCTGCGTTTTACAAGGCAAAACGGGACCTGTTCCTGAAAGAAATGCAGGGAATTGGTTTCCAGATGACACCCAGCCACGGCACCTATTTCCAGCTGGCTGCCTACGGGAATATCTCATCCAGTGACGATGTAAGCTTTGTGACCGAACTGACGCAGCAGGCTGGCGTCGCCGCGATCCCGGTGTCAGTGTTCTACGAATCCCCTCCCGAACAGCGCCTGGTGCGTTTTTGTTTCGCCAAGTCCGACGACACGCTGGCTGAAGCCGCGGGTCTTCTTCGCCGCTATTTTGAATAAAGCCAGATGATCCTGCACCTCGTCCAGACTGAACTTCACTGGGAAGACCCGGCAGCAAACACCGCCCATATGGAGCAGTGCCTGACCGGCATCGAAGACGGTGTTGTGGTACTGCCCGAGATGTTCAGCACCGGCTTTTCCATGGCGTCGGAAGCTCTCGCAGAGGCCATGAGCGGCCCGACAGTCGCGTGGATGAAAAGTACCGCAAGACAACGCCAGCTCACCCTGTGCGGGAGCGTGATTATTGGGGATGCAGGATCATATTTTAATCGCTTCATCTGGGTGACGCCTGAGGGGAATCTGGCCACCTACGATAAACGCCACCTGTTTCGCATGGCCGGAGAACATGATTACTACAGCCCGGGCGACAACAACATTACGGTCAAGGACGGTGCTACGCGTATCAGGCCACAGGTATGTTACGACCTGAGATTCCCCGTCTGGAGTCGCAACACACTGGAGAACGGCTATGACCTGCTGCTCTTTGTCGCCAACTGGCCGGCAGCAAGACGCACCCACTGGCTCGCCCTGCTGCGCGCGCGAGCCATCGAAAACCTTTGTTACGTTGTCGGCGTCAACCGCATCGGCGTCGACGGAAACCAGGTAGCATATTCCGGGGATTCAGTGGTATTTGGCCCTGAAGGTGAAACGCTGCTTAATCTTGGCAGCGAAGATACTGTTGCCTCATTTGAGCCAGACCTGGATCGGCTGGCGAGTTACCGGGAACAGTTCCCTGCCCACCTGGATGCAGATAACTACGAGATTCGCTAAACCTCAATTACCGTGACAGAGGGAAGGTTTTTGTCCTGCTCTCCGTGAAAACCGCGAACCAGCAACACATATTGTCCGGGCACCGCCAGGCCCAGGTCCATCGACAGGCGTCTTGCAAGATCGTTTGGATTTGTACTGCCAACCTCGCTGTCGAGAATCGGAACGACACCCCACCTGATGCACAGCTTTCTATAAACCGCAGGATCATGCGTAATTGCAACAATCGGTGATGCCGGCCTGGATGTGGACACAATGTCAGCAGACTTGCCACTTCGCGTTACGACCATAACGGCACGCGCCATCAGGTCCCTGGACATATGCGCGGTGGTACTTGCTATCGCGGTCCAGAGCGGAATCGGTGGCTCCAGGTTACGTCGAGTGAGGCCATATTCACCGCGTCGCCAGAGTTCCGACTCTGTCTGGCGAGCAATTCGATCCATCATGCGCACTGCATCGACGGCAAACTCCCCCACTGCGGTTTCTGCCGAGAGCATAACTGCATCTGCCATGCTGGCAACAGCATGAGATACGTCGGTCACTTCTGCGCGAGTCGGCCGTGAGTTGCTTATCATGGACTCCAGCATCTGGGTGGCGACAATCACGGGAGTGCCTGTATCGAGCGCCATGGATATCAGTTGTGATTGTGCCGTTGGTACCTGCTCCGGCGGTAACTCCACCCCCAGGTCACCCCTGGCAATCATGATGGCATCAGTCGCTTCCAGTATCTCCTCTGCATGCTCCAGTGCTTCCGGTTTTTCTATCTTGGCGATGATTCTGGGCGACGCGCCCGTTGCATCAATCAGCCTGCGCAGATCGTGGACGTCAGTGGCGGTTCGAACAAACGACAAGGCGATATAGTCGACCCCAAGATCGATAGCGAACCTCGCATCCTCGACATCTTTTGCCGTCAGGCTCGGCGCTGAGACATTGACCCCAGGCAGGTTAATGCCCTTGTTGTTTCCCAGCTTGCCGCCGTGAATCGCCGTACAGGTGACATCCGAACCGGTGACAGCGTCAACCCGCAGTTCGAACAAACCGTCAGCGAGCAGGATACAGTCCCCGGGCGTTACATCATCAGGCAGTGCCTTGTATTGCGAGACGATCAGGCCGTTGCCGCCAAGCTCCGCCGAGGTGGAAACGGTAACGGTCTCACCCTCAACAAGATTCATCGCGTCGCCTTCAAACCGGCCGGTCCTGATCTTGGGTCCACAAAGATCGGCCAGAATGCCAACCGGCAGATGAAGTTTCTCGGAGACTTTCTGGACACGATCAAACACCTGGCGATGACCGGCATGATCACCATGGGACATGTTCAGGCGAAACACATTAACGCCAGCGAGCACAAGCGCCTCAAGCATCTCCCCTGAATCCGATGCCGGACCGATCGTGGCTATGATCTTGGTTCTTCGATTCTGTAACAGATCAACCTGAGTCGTGACGGACATGGCAGCCAGGGAACCTTTGAATGGGTTACACTCGATTTCAAGACAAGTGTGACATGCCTGACACGCAATAGAAAACAGATGACCGAGCTAAGGACACTGGAACACATTCGTCACCTAATCTCCTGAAATTATTCATTTTTCTGCCGCTGATAGTGCCTATAATCTGACTTTCTCACTGGGCACACCGATGCTTTATCTACTGGGACAACTTTTAGCTGATGTAGCCGGCCCCTTCCGGCTGCTGTCGTCCTATATTTTTCTTGCCGGGCTGGGCACCGCGCTGGGTGCTCTGGTGACCTGGTGGATGCTGCCCAGGTACTGGCACCTGCTGCCACGAGACCGGGGTCGCGAGTATGCGATCGATGCAGAGAAGAGTATCGGCAAACCCATTTCCGCAGGCATCCTGTTTATTCCCCTGTTCGTGGTCCTCTGTCTGCTGGTTGTGCCTTTTGACTGGAAGTTTGTCGGCATTCTAGCCTGCGTCATGGTCGCGATGATTGTCGGCTACCTGGATGATCGATCAGAAACAGGCTGGAGCGAATACCGCCTGGGTGCCATCGACCTCGTGATCGCCATCGTCGCATCCATGATTATCTGTGGCCTGGAGCCGTTTACGCTTTGGTTGCCGCTATTCAAGGACGCAATCACCATCAGCCCGTCCCTGTTCATCCTGGGCTCTACCATACTTATCTGGGTTTCCATCAATGCCACCAACTGTACCGATGGCGTCGACGGTCTGTCCGCCAGCCTTTCCAGCATGGCAATCCTCTTCCTCGGCGCTATCCTCTACGGCATCGTAGGACATGCAGATGTCTCGGAATACCTGCTGGTACCTCATTACCCTCAGGGTGCAGACTGGGCCATCATGTCGTTTGTCCTGGTGGGCTGTCTTGCAGGGTATCTATGGCACAACAGCTATCCCAGCGCAGTCCTGATGGGTGATGCCGGATCGAGACCCATCGGGCTGATGCTAGGCGTACTGGTACTCGCCTGTGGTAACCCTTTCCTGATACTGGTCGTAGCCTTTGTTGTCCTGGTCAATGGCGCCACTGGCATGATCAAGGTCGCCCTGCTCCGTTTTTTCAAGATTGGCATCTTCGGACAGATTCGCTATCCACTGCATGACCATGTCCGGCACAACATGGGGTGGTCGAATACACAGGTGCTGGTACGTTTCATGTTATTGCAGGCTGTTGGCACCCCGATTCTTCTCGTGCTGCTATTAAAAATAAGATAATTCAATAGTTTACGAGATTATTCTGAAGTAGTGTCTCCAGGCGTTTAGCGATAAGCTGCCCACATGATTCTTCGTATTATCCATGCAACTCTATGCCTGCTGGCCTTCAGCCAGTCCACATTTGCCGAAGATGGTATCGACCCCGCCAAGAAAGCAGCCATCCAGGAACTGATGGCCATCACCGGTGCCGAAGCCAACAGGCAGCAACTGACGCACACCTTTACCCAGCAATTGATCACCGTACTCCAGGCGAACGGGATCAGTGTTAACGAGCAAACCACCCGGATCATTCGTGACGAGGTAAAAACTGTCGTTGACGAACAACTCGAGAACCAGCGTCTACAGAACAAGATGTATCGCCTCTATGCGCGGTACTTCACTCTTGAAGAGATCGAGGGTCTGATCGCATTCAACAAGAGTCCTAAAGGCACCAAGGCAAACCGGGTTATGCCGCTCCTTATGCGGGAATCCATGAGCGCCGCGCAGGAGTGGTCGGAAGAAATCGGCCCCGTCATTTCCAACCGTGTACGAGACCGGTTGACTGAACAGGGCATATCCATCAAGCGATAGCGCTTGCTTCTTTACTGCTTCGCTTTAAAGTACGCGCTCATGTCAACCTACCTCATCGGCGACCTCCACGGGCATTACCGTGACTACGAACGCCTGCTGGTATCAGAAGGTCTTTGCGACGAAGCATTGAACTGGACCGGCGGGACACATCGTTTGTGGATCATGGTTGACTTTTTTGATCGGGGTGCTTCAGGCGTACGCTGCATGGATCTCACCATGCGTCTGCAGGAAGAAGCTGCAGAAACTGGTGGTGAAGTAAATTCACTGCTCGGGAACCATGAACTGATGATTCTCTGCGCCTTTCGTTTTCGCGATTCAAAGCACACCGATGGGCTGAGCGTTTATGACCACTGTCTTCGCTGGGGTGGAATAGAGTCAGACTTTGAAGGCTTCACGGACAAACATGCAGACTGGATCCGCACACTGCCTGCCATGGTATTGCTGGAAGACACTCTGATGATTCATGCAGACGCCATGCTGTATGTGGATCATGGCCTGACCATCGATGCCGTAAACGAAAGTTTTCGAGCGCTGATGGATTCCGATGACCTGCCCCGCTGGATGTCCACGCTGGCCTCATTTGGTGAACACATGGCGTTTTCCGGCCTCGATCTCACCGGTAGCAAACGGGCTGAGCAGCTGCTCTCACTTTACGGCGGGAATCTCCTGGTGCATGGCCATACACCGATCCCGTTTGCCCGCCAGATCGATGCGGAAACTGTCACAGAAGCCTGGGAATATGCAGGAGGCCGCTGCCTGAATGTGGATGGCGGCATGTATATGGGAAGCCCGGGCTTCGTTCATAAACTTTGACAACAAGAGAACCTGAACGAGCGTGTTCGGAAAGCTTATCCCGGCAGACTCGAGGGCAGGAGCCCGAAAGTCAGCGTACAGGGACGTACTTGCAGCGGTGACGGGATAAGCTTACCGAGACAGTGAGTGTGCTAATAGCTCTTGTTGATTAGTGACGTGAGCACATGGTCTTCCCATCTGCCATTAATCTTCAGGTACTTCTTCGCAAACCCTTCTTTCTCAAAACCAAGTCGCTCAAGGAGTTTCCCGCTTCGCTCGTTGTGCGGTAGGTAGCCCGCCATAATACGGTGCAGGCCGAGGTCGTTGAACATATAGTCGTTGGTCAGGGAAAGCGCCTCAAACATCACTCCTGTACCTTCGAAACGGTGTGAAAGCGCGTAGCCCAGGTGGCAGGACTGGAAAGTACCACGAACAATATTCGTGTAGTTACAGACACCAATGACCTCTTCCTTGTCAGCAGAAAGAATCGAAAAGCAGGCACTGGTGCCGTCACGGAAATCTTTCAGTGCCAGTCGAAGGTGAATCTGCCAGAAACCCTCGGTAAAAAATTCCGACGGCCTGCGCGGCTCCCACTGTTCAAGGTGATCGCGATTATCTTTGCGAAACGCGACCATCTTGGCAGCCTCGCGGGGTTCCAGCAGACGGCAACAGACACGTTCGGAGCGCAACTCCGGCAACCTTCGCTTAAGCAGCTTCAATGGGTACTCCTGAGACGCTTGAGTGCACCGGACTTCAGGTAAAAAAGACCTTTCCCCGAAACATCTAGAGGCTCGTGGGCAGCAAAACGAAACCAGTCATGTTGCTCAAGCGGTTCACCGTTGACCATCAACGAGCCCTGCAAAAGGAAACCTTCCACCCCGCCGGGGTTATCACAGGCGTAACCTGATTCAACGTCCACAAGGCAGACATCTTCAACATCATCACTGAACAGCGCCCGCACCCGATAACCATCGTGATTTTCTGCCGCTACCTGACCAATATCGAGTGCCAGGTGCTCGCTACCCGGATACTGGCGCAATTTCACAAACAGCTCGCAGCCTTCTTCAGAAAAGGGTGCATGGGCAAAACCTTCAGGGTTCAGCAGGTAAGTGCCTGCAGGCCAGTCCCCTGCTTCATCGCTGAATACACCTGAGAGCACCAGTATTTCTTCACCATCGGGATGTTCATGGCGCGGAAACCTGGCACCTGCGTTGTAACGTACATGCGATGTTACCTGCCCGGACTCGGGTTCACCGACAAGATGAAAACGCTTGCGACTTACCTGGGACGCCGGTGACGACTGCCACGCCATGTCCCGGTTACGCATGACGACTGATCTGGTCATATCGCCATTCATCTAGTCGATACCTAACCTGGACCTGACTTCAGTGAAGTCCACGAACTGGACATCAGCTCCCAGGTCTATGGCTTCGCTGACATGAACACTGATGGTGGAAAAGCGCCCGTCTGCAGCCTGGAGGATTAAACCCTGCGGCGCTTCCTCGGAGCACAGGTAGAGTACAGCGGGACTGACCTGTGCTGGCGTACCCCTGCGGTTCGGGTCCTCCAGATGTTCTGTCATTCGCGTAATGGCACCAGGTGCCAGCGTATTGACCATGATGCCCTTGCGCTCACCTTCCAGGGCCAGAACATTCATCAGGCCGATGAGGGCCATTTTTGCCGATGCGTAATTCGACTGGCCGAAGTGACCAAAGATTCCTGCACCGGAACTGGTGAACACCACCCTGCCCCAGTTTTTATTCGCCATGATTGGCCACGCTGCCTTGGTAACCAGGACGCTACCCATCAGGTGGACATCAAATACTGCCTTGAAGTTTTCCAGCGTGACATTCGCAAATGTCTTGTCACGGAGTATTCCTGCGTTGTTGACGACAATATCAACCGTACCAAATGCGTCGACTGCGTCGTCAACGATAGACTGCGCTGCGCTTTCATCCGCCACCGAAGCGGTGTTCGCGATAGCCTCACCACCGGAATTGATGATCTCATCGACGACCGACTGGGCTGTTGGGCCACTTCCCGTGCCGTCAACAGCACCACCGATATCATTCACCACCACCTTTGCACCGCGTCGGGCAAATTCAAGTGCATGGGATTGTCCAAGGCCGCGACCGGCCCCGGTAACAATCACGACCTTGTCCCGGAACTGGTTATCTTTGAATTGGTTGTCTTTGATTTGGCCCATCAGCTCAAGGGTATCCCCACACTGGCCTTAAGCTCAACCGTATTGCCGTCCGGATCCTTAATATAGACAGAAAGACCATAACCTTCCGCGCCGTAGCGCTCGCCGGCTTCTGAAGCCTCGAGGCCATGACTGGCAAGATACTCCCTCAGCGAGACTTCATCGAATTCATCCAGGGTCAGGCAGAAATGATCCTGGTTCCTGCCATCAGGGCTAACCGGGACGGTGCCTCCCAGTTTCGAGCCTATCGTTACCAGGTCAATAAGCTGCTGTCCTGCACGAAGCTGGTAGAGGCCAAGGTCCGGCTGTTGACGTTCTTTACTGCATCCCAGGATCTCCTGGTAAAAATGCAGTGAGGCATCAAGGTCTGCGACTCGCAGCACAATGTGATCTAGTCCAACAAGGGAGAAAGGTCTCATAGGTTCTTAGGTTACCATCAAGCACAGGGAGCTGATCAATCTCCTTGCGCTGTCACTGAAGAACTAGAAGACGCCGGCTTCGAGGCCAGCTGCCATCGCCATACCCAGTTCTTCACATTGCTCTAACTGACCTTCCTGAAGATCTCCGACCACCAGTACCGGATCCTGGACTTCACGAAAATTGTATCCGTTGCAGATACGCCGTATGGAGGTCAGCGCTCCGGTACCATCATTACCCGCACCGATGAACATGCAGTAGGGTTTTCCATCTACCTGGCCTTCTACTTCGTAGAAGGTGCGATCAAAGAAGTCTTTCAGTGCACCTGACATGTAGCCGAAATTCTCAGGCGTACCGAACATCACACCATCAGCCCAAAGCAGATCCTCGGGACCGGCTTCGGTTGCACGCAGGAACTTCAGCTCAACCTCAATATCCGGATGTTCGATACCATGGCGAACCGCTTCCGCCATCTTTCCGTTTTTGCCGGTTTTACTGTGGTAAACCACCAGCAGATGTTTCACTCAGGGTCCCTTTTGTAATACCCGTCGAAAAGAACCTGCCAGGTCTTGCCACCGTCATTGGTCATTTGCCAGTGCTGCCTGACACGTCCGTCTTCCTGTGGCGTCCAGGTAATACGATCCAGGACTTTACGACCTTCCTGATCCTTGCGATTGCCTTCAAGTCGCATCGCACCACGTTTGAATTCACCTTCGAGAAAAAGGTGCCCTCCTGCATTATCAACCCAGGTCTGGTGCCACTTGCCCGTCGCTGTTGAGTAGAAGTTGTAACTGGTACCACCATACTGGCCATTGCCGCTTTGCCAGTTCTCCTGCATCACGCACCCACCCATCATGGATATGAGCTGGTTGGTGCCATATTTTGTGGTGCCGTCTTCAGAATATGCTGTCCACTTGCCCAACCAGAAATCAAACTGGCGATGTTCTTTCGAGCTGCAAGGTCCTTCAGCCGAAAACAAAGACTGGCTAAACAATAGACCAACGATAATCGTCAAAATTCTCATGGTGTCCCCTCTTTAGACTTTCCGAAGCCTGATCACACTTCGGGCAATGTACTCATAGTCCGGTACTTCCAGGTTCCGTTTCGCCGCGGAGCCTTTTTCAACACGTCCGGCGGTATCAAAGCGACTACGATGACAGGGGCAGCTGAAACCTTCAAATCCGTTTTCTGTTAACACCTCAACCTCACAACCCAGGTGGGTGCAGTTGGAATAAACAACCAGGTGATCAGGTCGCCGGGCACGTATCGCGTTGGCCGCAAACTCCGGTTGAGCAGAGTTTTCGGAATCCGGGTCCTGCAGTTCCAGCAGTTCCGCTTCGAGCGCCCTCGAACGTCGAATGACGAGAACATTGCGGCCGAGCCAGCGTACGGTTCTCACTTCGCCCGAATCCAGGTCTGAAACATCCACGTCCAGGGAGATATCCTGGTCGAATGAAGGCAGGAGGGAGCGCAGGAAAGGCACGGAAAAACCTGCCAGTGCGACCGCAGAGAATCCGGCTACAATCCGGGTAAGCAGTGTTCTTCTGTCCATCAGCCAGATATACCCTTCCGGGTCAGGCTATAGCAGCTACGCGGGATGTCATTCACAGCCTGTAAACCCTGGTAGCGGTATCATGAAAAAGTGCCGCCTTTTCAGCGTCAGATTTGTTTCGAGCGAGCTTCTTGAACGCATTCCACAGAACCGGGTAGGAAACTGAATCCTTGTCGACCGGGAAATTGCTTTCGAACATGCAGCGGTCCGCACCAAACTCATCCATGCAGAATTCATAGTAGGCTCCGGTTGCATCCAGCAACTCGTCTGACGACGCAGGGAGGTCGCGCTTGTGCCAGTCGTAGCCATTCACCTTCATGTTGATACCACCCAGCTTGAAGAATACGTTGGGAACATCCTTCAGGGCCTGGATGGCCTCTTTCCATACAGCAAACACTTCGTCCTTTTTGCCCTTGTAGGGGCCAATACCAAGCGGGCCGCCAAAATGGTCCAGGATAATCGTGACATCGGGATTAAGTTTCGCCAGCTCAACAAACTCCGGAATCTGTTCGTGATAACACCAGGCATCAAAACTGAGCCCCATGTCGCCAAGCACAGCAAATCCTTCCAGGAAATCATCCTGCAACATCTGGTGTTCAATCGGATGTGAATGAGAATTTTTGATCTCGGGACTCTCGTGCCAGCCAGCAGCGTGCCGAATGCCACGAAAACGATTAACCGACGCCTGCACATGAGCCTCGAGGACTTCGCGCACACCTGCGCCCAGCGTGAGATCGGCAAAACTGACGATACCGGCACAGGCGCGAATATCCCCATACTCACCAGACGCACTCATGGCTGCAACGCCCTGCACAAATTCGGTCTCGCCGACCGGTGCCATGTGGGCTGGCAGGTCCTTATTGAACATCGCGTCGCATTCAACAAACACCGTGCTGACGACCCGGTGCCCCGAATCAATATCATCCAGTAGCTCATGCAACAGGTAACGGCTGCCGTTCCTGTCCCAAAGATGATGATGCGGATCACAAATCGTGATCTCCGGCTCCAGGATTTCTTCCTGAACCTGATCTACCCAGGCCTGATCTACCATGCTTCTCCCCTGTTGTGCTTCGTGCTAAGTTCCCATCTTTCCGATTGCATCGCCCCGAGTCAATTTCGCAGGGTGCCCCGAGTAATTTTTATGCCTGATGTTCAAGCTTTAGCCATCGATCTGGACGGCACGCTGCTGGTGGGTGAGTCCCTGTCCGCCCGCAACCGTGACGCCGTGAAACGTGCGTTTGATGCGGGCATACATGTAATCATTGCCACCGCTCGCTGGCGCCAGATGGCTGAGCGTATAGCCAGCGAAATCGGCCTGCATCACACACCTGTGATTGCGTGCAGTGGTGCCCAGGTTTACTGCACCGAGATTCGCAAAGACATTTATGACGCCAGGTTGCCCCAGGCATTTGTGGAACAGCTGTACGATCTTTGCAACGAACACCGATGTATTGCATCTGCCACCGTTGATGCCCATACCTGGCTGAAAATCGATCAGAAACCAGCACCTGAGTACCTGTCCGAAGAACTCAAGTGGGTCGAAAAACTGCCCCGGCCTGAGACTGATGCTGATCACGTTAACCTGCCAAGGATCGCCACTGTACAGGGTTCATCAACCATCGCTCTGGTGAGGGAACTGCACGAGCGGGACTTCACCGACCAGGTCAACATTTTCGACTCCATCGGTCCAAGCGGTCGCACCGTGATTACCATTACCGCCAGGGGAGCCGACAAGGGGATCGCACTGCAAAAAGCCTGCGATCATCTCGATATCCATCATGATTCCGTGGTGGCATTTGGTGACGCGCACAACGACATCGAGATGTTCAAGGTTGCCGGTCAGTCTGTCGCCATGGGCCAGGCGGATGATTCAGTGAAACAGGCGGCAACTCATGTGACCGCGCATCATGAAGAGGATGGCGTCGCGGAGTTTATCGAGACCCACCTGCTGAAGTAATACATCCGATCCCCTAGGCTCGCTGCCACGGGTAACGGGCGCACTCGCCTCACGACTCTCGCGAGACTCTTTCAGCGAGGTATCGGGTACCCGTTGTCAGCAGACTCGAAACCTGGATGGTTTCGTGTCAGGCCCCAGGGATGGGTTTACGCCGGTGCTGACAATGCGGTGCCCGGTGCCGAGCAAAGGGAAAGACGTCCGGGATATTTGAGCGAGAGGGTCAGGGTTGCCAGTTCCACTGGCCGGCTTCAGAGCCATGTTCCAGCGCCCGCTGGTGTGGCGTATTCAGCGCTTCAAAGATGGTGCGCGTTGCATCCGGTACTTCCATACCTTCATCGAAATACACCGGTTCCTGGATATGTGCCCAGACAGGCCCCGGCTGGATCTCACGTGAGCCTTTCGGCCGGATGGCGCTGACGCCGTTCAGATAGACAGGCACAACCGGCACTTTCTTCTCCAGTGCCAGTATCGAAACACCATGTTTGAAGCGGGCCATGTGGCGTGACGTTGAGCGGGTACCTTCCGGGAAAATACCAAGGTTCGCACCCTTGTCGAGCAACCACTTGGAGTAGTCCAGCGTCGCAGAGCCACCGCCACGCCTGATAGGGAAACTGCCACCAACCAGCGAGTTGTACCAGGGCTGCAGTTCCAGTTCCTTGCGCCCACCCCCATTTCGCAGGAACCAGCGATCAGCGGCAGCACCCATGTAAATGTTCGAACGAATCCTGTTCGGCAAACAGCCTAGCAGCGCCAGGCTGTCGAAGTGGCTGGTATGGTTCGCCACGACAATGCAGTTACCACGAAACTTGCTGAAATTTTCCTTGCCAGTAATGTGGAATGGTTTGAAGTACTTCCAGATCCAGCGATCGTACTGGTACCAGCGCATGGCCAGTCGCGCGAGTCTCGCCCACCAGGTAATCTGCCATTCGTGAGGACCATCTGTCCGAATCTCTTTCTTCAGGAGCTGCTCGAACAGGTCCAGGTCAATGGCCGGAAGAAGCAGTTCCTCCTCGGTTTCCGTGAATTCCTGGTGGAGGACAGCTTTCTGGGCGCGGAAATTGTCGGATACCTCAAAGACCGTACAGTGGTCCCACTCCCCCATGAGGTAAAAGTCACCCAGAATGGTGGCTTCCCACTCCTCGAGGGTCTGGCGGATATTCTTCAGGTTCTCCGGATCACGCGCGATTTCACGCTGGCCATCTTTCGAATGGCGGGCAAGCAGAATATAGGCAGGCATCTTCGATATCGCTCGAGAGACTAGCTACTGCTGGTGGAATCAGCTCCCAGCATCTCGACAAACTCATCAACACCCATCGCAGGCAAAGTGGTGATCTTGATTGTGCCCCGGCTGCCCAGTTCAACCGTAAGGCGTGCCATAACCTCGTTGGTTGGGGCCTCAATAATATTGACGAAATCATAGCCACCCATCGTCGCGAACTGCGCCGTGACACGCGCTCCCATGGACTCGATTTCCTTGTTCACCTCATGAAGACGTTCAGGTCGAACCTTCAGGGTTTTCCTGCCTTCATCAGTGAGGTTACTCAACATGATATAAGTGGCCATGGCTCCCTCCAGACTGCTTATTATTGTTTATTGGGTCGTTCTGCCGCCCTTTGTATCACAAAAGAAAGGTTACCACTCCCCGGTATTTCCCATGGAAGACCATGGCTCTGCAGGCTCAAGTGGCGCTCCGTTCTGTAGCAACTCCACAGAAATGTTGTCGGGCGAGCGTACAAACGCCATACGACCATCTCTTGGTGGGCGGTTAATTGTTACACCACCATCCATCAGTCGCTGGCAGGTTTCATAGATGTTGTCGACCGCATAGGCGAGGTGTCCAAAGTTGCGACTCCCTTCACCCAGGCTGTCCCCATCCCAATTGTAGGTCAGTTCGACCTGGGCACTTTCATCTCCAGGAGCAGACAGGAAGACCAGGGTAAACCGGCCATCCTCATTGTCGTATCGACTGTTCTCCTGCAGGCCAAGCTTGTTGCAATAGAAGTCCAGGGACTCGTCAATATCGTTAACCCGGACCATTGTGTGCAGATACTTCATGGTGCTTCCCATCGTGAATACGTCACGCCATCTTAACAAGAGCCTCAGCGAGCAACCTCTCATTTTCCAGTGTTTTTATGGCAGCTGATGCAGCTTCCCTGCCCTTGATGACAAAATGTTCCATGAAAAATGCCTCCCTGCCTTCGCTCATGAAGTCCTGTGGCGTAAGGATGCCGTAGATGATCGGTGTCCCTGTCTGCATCTGCAGACGCATGATGGCATCCATCACACTGGAAGCGACAAAATCATGCCGATACACACCATGATCGGCAATCAGACCAACCACGACGACAAGGTCCGGGTTCGAGTGGTCAATCAGCTTCTGGCAGAACAGGGGAATCTCCACCACACCAGGCACTTCGTATTCCGAGACCACCAGGGGCATATCAGCAAACTCCAGGTGCTCGCGGCAGCTCCTGACAAAGGCATCGACAATCGCTGCATGCCATCCGGCTTTCACGATGGAAACAGATTTCGCGTAGTTACTTGGAAACATGAGAAGGTACTCCCAACAAAAAAATCAGGGATTCATTCGGACCGACTCAGGAAATGAAAAGTATTCAACGGGTGTTGAGGAAGACGCCTGCCATGAGATGAGACTTCGCCAATGTCGGTGGCATGCCCGGACGTGGGCAATCAGTGGTAGTTTACTCCAGGCAAAACAGCGTATCAAAGACCGATAAACACGGTGGATGAATAGGCAACAGCACCATTTTGCAGCCTCACAATCAGGTAATAGTAGTCTCCTATGCTGGGAACGCTGCGGTCCTGGTAACGATAATCATAGACCGGGGCTTCGGTCAGAGGCATGCGTTTGCGTCTGACCTTTAGTTGGTCTGAATAACCGGCAACTTCCATGTTTCGCCTGGCCAGACCATTAGCTTCCACCAGCGGAATCATGAAGCGCTGCGCCGGAGTGGGTTGCGGCAATCGATCTTCGGGCAACCAGGCCGCATCTTCGAAGCCCTTGGCGATACCAACCTCAAGCACAGTATCCGGGGTCACTTCTTCCAGCATCAGCGAGAGTCGATTTGTCGTGCCGTGTGTTTTCGTCAGGAAGTCCACACGGCGACCTCCGGGTTGCTGATTCAGACGCCAGCCAGAGGAGCCAACCGGGGTGATAGTGGCATCCCTGGTCGCTATGTAGCCAACCCATTCCCGTGCGTTCCTTGGTCGACTCAGTAACGGACTGAAAGGTTGACTGTCACTCAACAGTTCAAACTCATAGGCGCCATCTTCCCGTTCCGGCCCCTGGCGAACATCTATCGACTCCCCGTTCTTAACGAGGGTGAGACTGTCAATCGGGGCACCTGCAATAACTTTGAAGGAAAGGTTTCGTATCTTGTCCAGGGGCAGACTACGCGCGCCAGGCAAGATGATGATCCGTTCACCGATAGAGACATAGGTATCTCCGCGCCACATCGCCGTCATCCAGTCACCGGAATCTGCGAGGATGCCGGTGTGTACCCGGGGGTAATCGCCGGGATATTGCCTGGTGTGATTCGCACCCAGGAGTCCAACCGGAAACCCCTGTTCTGCCGCCTGGTGCAGCAGCCAGCGGTGATGGCCGGGACCTGCAACAATCTGTACCAGTTTCAGGTTCTCGGGGACACGCTTGCGCAGATCAACCGCCATTTCAGGCTGGACAACCATGGCCACATTGTCAGCAACGTCCGGCAATACCAGGTCAAAGTAACCCTCCCCCGCGCGAAGCAAACCCTGACGATCCAGTCGACCCACGGTATCAATGGTGGCGCTGGCAAAATCTGCCCAGAGAAGGTCCTGCTCGTTGTTACTGACGAACACAGGATTTGAGAACGCCCTGATACCACCACCGCCTGTGCGCAACTCTACCTGGTAGACCCCTGGCACATCAAAACTGACGCCCGGCACATCACTGACCGCGCGACTGATATCTGCCCGTTGCCGAAACGCGCCGTTGACCCTGAGGTCAAGTGACAGGTCTCGATCCGCTACCAGGTTCCCGTAGCGATCTTCCATGCGAACGCGAACCTGAATATCCTCTCCGGGTTGTACAAGCGAATTCGCCGATACGGCAATTCGGTCGAATTCCGCTGGCAGCAAGGTAATCGCGTTTCCCGGCACGCGCTGTTCTGGCAAATCCGGCCGGCGAATATAGACACTGAACGAAAAATCATGACCTGCAACGACAGGCAGTGTGAAATCGCGAATCTCGAACTCTATTTTCGCGTCCGCAGCAATTCCGCTTTCTCCAATCACAAATCCTGGTGCGTCCACCAGGGAGTCAAGACCACCTTCAACGCCGGGAACTTCGACATAGACCTTGCCTGCCAGGACTTCATCACTGCCAGGCTTCGCCACGACATAGGCTTCCGTTTCCGGATCATCGTGTTGCAACCGGGATTGATCCAACCAGTGTTGTTGAATCGTCAGGACAGTCCCCGCGGGCAACGCTTCAGCGAGTTTGACTTCCAGGATCACGCTGGTCTGGCTACCGACAACAGGTTCGCCAGAGAACGCGAGGGATGCTGCAGTCGCCGGCCGTTCCGGAGAATCGACGGCCTGAAGCATTTCCTCCTGAGGAAAGTAACCTGATTCAGGTATATCCTGGGCGCTGACAGAAAATACCAGCAACAACAAACAGGCCTGGCCCAACCAGGTAGTTAACCGATAGCTCATTGACATGGGTTTAGTGTGATTAAATCTGGCTGCGAATGAAAGCGATCAACGCTACGGTAGCAAGGTTCCCGGACACACCGATAAGTTCGTCCGTCCTGTCAGGAGCACTGTCAGATCCGGGAATCATGACGACTTCCACACCCGCTTCAGTAAGTGCTTTCGCAAAACCCTTGGCCTGCAGTTCAGAGACTTGCCGCTCCGGGTTATAGAGCAGTGCGTGGGGAGGCAGGGTTGTACTGCTGGGTACGTGCGTAATCGGTGAAGCAGCATCCCAGACCTTCTCGTCTGCTGTAAAAATCAGTTCATGCTGACGACGCTCCACGAAACTGCCAAGTTCCCGCATCAATCGTCTGATGTCATAGCTTGAAGAATCTATGGAAATCACTGCCTTAATCCGGCCAGAATCCATGGATTCTGCTTCGAGGTAGCTTGAGTCAGCAGTCACCAATGTCGCCAGGTGACCGCCGGAGGCATGCCCCATCAGAACAATCCGGCGTCCATCAAGGCCCCACTCATGTACTTTGCGGCCCAGCCAACCCATCGCGGTCACAAGATCCACCACCTGGTCATAAACCTTGTAATCCCAACGAAGGCGATAGTTCATGCTGACAAAACCAAATCCCTGGGCAGTGAAATAGTGTGGTTTCACATTGACGTCGCTCTTGTCGCCAAATGCCCAGCCGCCGCCATGGACATAAAGAATGATTGGCAGAAGTTCGGTTTCTTCAGTCACTTCATCAGGAGAAAGTGGAGAGTAGATATCAAGCGTGCGCAGTCGCGCGGACTGATCCAGCTTCTGCGCGACATAAGGAACGTCGCGACTGAGGTTGAACCCGAAGGTCTCGTCCTTACCTGGTGCAACTTCCGAGAAAGCTGAACCAGCCATGAAACAAAGCAGGAACAGGTAAATCTTACCGTTCAAAACGACAAAACTCCGATGACTGGGCCCATTTAAGCCAGTCACCGGAGCTATATCAAGGTTCAAATTGTAAGAAAAATATACTACTGGTACTTCTTCAGTTCTTCCCGTGCGATAACTCGACGATGAACCTCGTCCGGTCCGTCCGCCAGGCGCAGGGTCCGCTGGGAAGTCCACATGGCCGGCAGCGGCGTATCCTGGGAGACACCAAGCGCACCGTGCATCTGGATCGCCCGGTCAATGACCTTCAACGCCATGTTGGGTACTGCCACTTTGATGGCAGAGATATATTTACGGGCTTCCTTGTTACCCACGGTATCCATCATGTGAGCGGCACGCAGCACAGCAAGTCGGCACATATCCAGCTCAATTCGAGAATCGGCAATAACATCGTAGTTACCACCCAGTTCTGCCAGCGGCTTGCCAAACGCCGTTCGCGACAATGCCCGCTTGCACAGGAGCTCCAGGGCGCGCTCAGCAACGCCAATAGAGCGCATACAGTGGTGAATACGACCCGGGCCAAGTCGACCCTGGGAAATTTCGAAACCGCGCCCCTCACCCAGGATGATGTTTTCCTTTGGCACCCTGACGTTGTCGAACTTGATGTGCATGTGACCATGGGGGGCATCATCTTTACCGAACACATACATTGGACGCAGGACTTCAACGCCAGGATGTGGGAGCGGCACCAGGATCTGCGACTGACGAAGGTGCTTGGGCGCATCCGGATTCGTGACCACCATGGTAATCATGATTTTGCATCGGGGATCACCGGCACCGGAGATGTAATGCTTCTCGCCGTTGATAACCCACTCGTCACCTTCGAGCACAGCGGAAGTCGCAATGTTGGTTGCATCTGAAGAAGCAACATCCGGCTCGGTCATCGCGAAAGCTGATCGGATCTTGCCTTCGAGGAGCGGCTCCAGCCACTGCTTCTTCTGTTCTTCTGAGCCATAACGCTCAAGTACTTCCATGTTGCCGGTATCAGGTGCCGCGCAGTTAAATATTTCAGAGGCAATCGGGTTTCGGGCCATCACCTCGGCAAGGTGCGCGTACTCAAGGTTGGAAACACCGGCTCCACCCTGGCTTTCAGGCAGAAAGAAGTTCCAAAGACCGGCCTCACGAGCTTCGTCCTTCAATCCATCGAGAATTTCCAGCTGGCGAGCCGTCAGTTCCCAGCGGTCACCAACATCGATCTCG
>JADHNI010000130.1 GCA_016779585.1 Pseudomonadales bacterium | reverse complement strand
GCCATCAGTCCCGGGGTAGCTGCGCCAGCAGGGAGTGGACAACACCACCATCGATAACAAGTTCGTGCCCGTTGACGTAACTGCCGGCGTCACTGTCCAGGTAAAGCACCGCGGCGGCAATGTCGTCAGCCGTGCCGAGCCTGCCTGAGGGAACAGCGCCCGCACGCTTGTTGCGGACTTTTTCATCCTCGTAGATGGGCGCAGACATGCCGGCATCGATGAAGCCGGGTGCAATGGCGTTCACCCGTATGTTGGCATCACCCAGTTCAATGGCCAGCTGGCGAGCCATCTGTGTTACGCCAGCTTTGGTGGCAGGATAGGCGCCGGCGCCCGGTCCTGGCGTTCTGCTGTTGATGGATGACATGTTGATGATGTGGCCGCCGCCAGCCTGTTTCATTCGGTGTGCGCCTTCACGGCTCACGATGTAGGTGCCGATCAGGTTGATGTTGACCGTCTGGATAAAGTCCTCAACGGATTGTTCAATCAACGGGCCGAAACGAACGATGCCCGCATTATTAACGATGGTATCCGGGGTGCCGAACTGGTCGAACGCCGCTTCGACTTCCCCAGGTCTGGTTACGTCGGCGACAAGGACTTCTGAGTTGGCCAGGTTCGATGCCGTTTCCCTGAGTGCTTTTTCATTCATGTCCAGCAGGCCGACACGGTAACCGGCGCGACTGCAGTGTTCCGCGATGGTTTTTCCGATGCCATTTGCGGCGCCTGTAATGAGAATCGACTTGTCGTTCATGCTTGTCCCAGTCTTACCGGGTAGTAGCCCCAGAGATCACGTTCTGTTCGGCTGTCTTTCTCGGCGATTCTGTCAGGGTCAGGTCGTACGCCAGCCTTGAAAAGCGCCTGACTGATCAGGGCGACGGTACCCATGTGTTCAACCGGTTTGCCTTCCGGTGGCAGGACACCAGCAGCGAGATTAAGGCCCAGACAGGCATGCATGCCGCGACCGAACGACAGCCCGTAACCCTGCTGTCCTTTTGGTATCTCCCGGTGTGGATTGTAAGAGTCTGCATCGCTGCCGAAGACATCGATGGAACGGTTTGCTGTTTCGAGATCAATGATGACGCTGTCTCCTTCCTCGATATCGTGTTGTTCGATATGCATCGGACAGAGGCTGCGCCTGGAGGCAATCGGGCTCGAAGGATGCAGGCGGATGGATTCCAGGACGCAGCGTTGAATGAAGCGCGGCTCCTGGTCAATCAGTTTTCGGTCCCCGGGATGCGCTGCTGTCCAGGTCAGCATCTCATGCATGGCATGGGTCAGAGTGTGAATGGATGTGTGTGCGCCCGCCAGGGTAAAAAATGCCAGCTCCCGGGTTAGCATGTCACGCGGCATATCAATGTTGTCTTCATTGCGCAGCAGTACTGTCAGCACATCCCGAGGCAGATCCTCCTCGGTGATTTCACCACGCTCCAGCTGTTTCAGCTTTTCCACGCGTGAGGCAATGGAGGGTTCGACGTAGGTTTCATCGAATCGTTTCAGGGCTTCCTGGGCTTCTGCGCGCAGGGCATCGCGGTCGACCGTGGCGTGTGCCATGGTTGCAGTTCTGCCAAACAGCTGCGTCAGCGCCATCAGGTCAGCAGTTTCTTCCGGAGTCTTCAGGGGACGGTCAATGCCGGTGAAGTCCACGGTGAGGTTCACCATGACGCGGTAGCCGAAGTCGACGAGGTCCATTTCGCCCGATTCAATAAAAGGCGCGAGCGTTTCTTTCAACGTTGTCGGGAATACTTCCGTTTCGTAATAGCGGAAGAAATCACGTCGGAACACCTGGGTTTCAAGGTTGCGTCGAGCCCGGTGTTCATCACCATGCAGGTTGACGAGAACGTCCTGCATGATGATGGAGCCTTCATCGTAGAGCGCCTGTCTGAGGTTCTTTTCCCGGAGCGCCCTGGACGCCTCGTCGTAGTCAGAGATGGTGTGCTGTTTTGCCATGTCAGATATCTTTGGCCCGTTGTTTGGTCAGTATGCCAGACGAGTACTGTGAGGTGCGCCAGCCGTTGATCGGCTCCCTGGGTGGAAGCGGCTCCAACGGCATGGACTTGCCACCTACCATGACGTGTTTGATGTTCTCCGGTTCACCCAGCACGGTCACGTCTTTGGATGGGTCGCCGTCTACCAGGATGAGGTCGGCCAGTTTGCCTGGCTCAATGCTCCCGGTTTCGCCGTTGAAGCCCGCATGTTCACCGCAGGCTTTGGTCGCTGCAGTGATGGCTTCAAGCGGGCTGAAACCCATATCACGCACAAACACTTCCAGTTCCCGGTAGTGCCAGTCACCATAGGGTGTGATTGAGAAACCGCTTTCCGTGCCGCAGAGCACCGGCACGCCAGCTTCATAGGCCTGTCGAATCTGCACGGCGCTTTCCTCGATTTCTTTTCTGAACACCTCGCGCAGGCCAGGGTCGGCACCCACGGCATCGCCATAGTCGGCCAGGTTTGCCTGGAAAGTGAAGGTGGGCACAACAGGCACCTTGTGCTCGCACAACAGTTCCAGTGTTGGTTCATCCATAAAGGTGGCATGCAGGAGCATGTCCATGCCTGCGAGCACGGAATCCCGGATGCTCTCCGCGTTGCGGCAGTGCCCCATGACGGGTATGCCGAGTTCGTGGGCGGTATCACAGACAAGCTTCAGTTCATCCAGGCTCCAGGCCTGGATTTCGCCGCGAATGGTTTGGCGCGGAAGCAGCCCGGTAACATGAACCTTGATCCAGTCAACACCTTTCTTGATCTGGCGCCGGACCTCGGTGCGGATCTCTTCGGGTGATGACACGATTTTTGCGTAACCACGCAGGCCTTCATCTGGAATCAAACGACCCGCGGTGCCACCGACGGAGGTGAGCAGGGCATTGCCGCCACACAGCATACGAGGACCAGGAATGACATTGGCTTCGATGGCATCCCTCAGGTCGATACCCACATCGAAGATGCAGTCAGGATCAACAAAAGCTGTGACGCCGGCATTCAACAACTTGCGAACATTCTGTGCGGCGATGATTGCTGCGAGCCCCTCGCGCCGATGGAAAAAGAGTTCGTCGTTTGAGGAGGGCTCATCGAACGTCATGTGGCAGTGGGCGTCGATCAGGCCGGGCATCAGCGTCAGGCCCGATGCATCAATGCGTTCATCTTCATTACTGCCCTCGGCTTCACCAACAGCGGTAATGCGATCGCCCTCAATGGTGACATCGGCCTGGAAGGGTTCCCGACCGGTGCCGTCAATGATACTGGCGCCTTCTATGATAATGCTCATGGCTGTTTATCCTCGCTCATGGCTGTTTATCCTCGCTCATGGCTGTTTATCCTCGCTCATGGCTGTTTATCCTCGCTCATGGCTGTTTTCTCCCGCTCATGGCTGCAGTTCCTCCCAAATTCTGAGGGGGGTAGCGGGCATATCGATATGATCGATATCCAGTGCATTGCAGACAGCGCCAATCACGGCAGGTGGTGCACCGATGGCGCCTGCTTCACCGCAGCCTTTCATGCCGAGAGGGTTGTTGGGTGTCTTGGTATCAATAAAGGCGGTATTAAAAGAAGGCAGGTCGTCTGCGCGCGGCATGCAGTAGTCCATGAACGAACCCGAAAGTAACTGGCCTTCATCGTCATATACCGCATGTTCCAGCAGTGCCTGGCCGATACCCTGGGCGATACCGCCGTGCATCTGGCCATGGACAATCATCGGGTTGATGACCGTGCCGAAGTCATCGACGGCCACAAAATCGACAATCTCGGTGCTGCCCGTTTCCGGGTCAATTTCAATTTCACAGATATGGCAGCCAGCGGGAAAGGTGAAATCCGGTGGGTCAAAAAATGCGTCGGCCTTCAGGCCAGGCTCCATTTCATCCGTGGGGAATGACTGCGCCACGTAGGCGGCGAGCGCCACTTCTGCAAATGCCATGCGTGTGTTGCTGCCGGGGCTGAAAAATTCACCTTCTTCAAATTCAACGGATTCGGGCGCAACGTCCATGTTGAACGCGGCGATACGTTTGCCTTTCTCAATGATCTTGTCGCAGCCCATGGCCAGTGCCGACATGCCGACTGGTCCACTACGCGACCCGAACGTGCCCATGCCAAACTGCACCTTGTCTGTATCGCCGTGAATGATGTCGATGTTGTCGATATCAATGCCGAACTTGTCGGCTACCAACTGGGCAAACGTGGTTTCGTGCCCCTGGCCATGTGAGTGTGAGCCGGTCAGGATTTCCACCGATCCGGTTGGGTTTACCCGTACCTGGGCAGATTCCCAGAGTCCGGCCCCGGAACCCAGCTCCCCGAGTTTCTTGGAAGGGCCAATGCCGGCCGCTTCGATCCAGGTGGCGATGCCGATTCCCCTGAGGCGACCTTGTTCTTTCGATTTGTCTCGGCGCGCCGGGAAATTTTCATAGTCGATCATCCTGAGCGCGGTATCGAGGCCAAGGTCATAGTCGCCGGAGTCATAGCAGGAGATGACCGGTGTCTGGTAAGGGAAGCTGCGGACAAAGTTCTTTCGCCTGAGTTCTGCCGGGTCGGTGCCGAGCTGCCTCGCAGCGACGTCCATCAGTCGTTCGATAATAAAAGCTGCCTCGGGTCGACCAGCGCCACGGTAGGCATCGACAGGTGTTGTGTTGGTGTAAACCGCTTTTACCTCGTTGTAGATGGCGGGAATTGCGTATTGACCGGAAAGAAGCGGGCCACACATATAGGTCGGAATGAGAGAGCCGAAGGTAGAAAGATACGCACCCATGTTGGCGGTGATGGCAACCCGGAGACCCGTAATCTTGTGGTCAGAATCCAGCGACATCTCTGCCTTGACCTGCTGGTCGCGGCCGTGTGCATCTGTCAGGAACGCCTCGGTGCGATCAGCGACCCACTTGATCGGTCTGCCGAGCAGTTTGCTTGCCCAGGTGCAGATAACTTCTTCGCTGTAGTTAAACGCTTTGGAGCCAAAACCACCGCCGACATCTTCGGATATCACCCGGAGTCGATGTTCCGGTGCGAGCCCGATGACCGCAGCCAGGGTCATCCTAAGACCGTGCGGATTTTGTGAAGTGATGTACAGGGTGTACCGGTCATCGCGCTCATCCCAGGTGGCATTCAGCGCTCGGGGCTCCATGGCATTGGGGGCGAGACGATTGTTATAGAGTTCAAGTTCAACTCGGTACGCGGCCTGC
>JADHNI010000129.1 GCA_016779585.1 Pseudomonadales bacterium | reverse complement strand
TCCGTCAGGTCACCGACCGAAACCTTGTAGATTTTCACGAACTGTATTCGACGTTAGCTACTGACGCCGGGATGTTCTCCTGGCGAAAAAACTCGAACCAACGCGTCTGGTTCTTCTGCAGCTTATCGCCGGGCCCCTTGATCTCAACCAGCTGGTAACTGTTACCGGAAAACAGGATCAGGTCCGGGAGACCGTTGGTATTGTTACGCAGGTCGGCCAGCATTCGCCTGAAAATGCGGCACAGGTGTTCACCCGGGATGGTGCTGAAACAGTTCTCAAGCAACGAATCATCCAGCAATCCCCAGTAGACAAACTGGTTGGCTGTCCCGTACTTCTGCTTCAGGGTCTGCGTGACACGAATCTTCAGGTCACTGTCCAGCTCGGCAAAGCGATCCTCTATCAGCCGACTGCGAGAAGCAACAAAATCCGGCGAATACAGGTCTGCCGGACCACGCTGAAAAGGGTGGAAGAAAGCGCCTTTTACCGGCGCATAAATGATGTCCCAGAAACATAGGCCAAAGAGGCTGCGCATCAGGGCATTCTCAACATAATAAGCATCAAAGCCGAGCCCTCGGTAATACTCCAGCGCACTCAGCTCCACCCTGTCGCTGACGCGAGGTACCTGGATCGTCTCAATGGGCATATCGCGAGCAGGTTTTGTGAACGTCTGGCGATCACAACCGTGTTTCCTTGCATGACGCACACCGAACTGGTGAGCAAATTCAAGCTCTTCCTCATTTTCGGGTGCGGTCACAATGGCTTCACAAAGATCCAGTGATTCCTCAATTCGGCCAAGTTTCTCAAGCAGTCGCGCCTGACGTTCTCGTGAAGGAGCAGTAAAGGAGCGTTCATACAACTGCAGAGCCTCAACCTGGCGCTCCAGTCGCTCAAGCTGCCTGGCCACGCGATTTGCAATACGGTCAAAGCGACGTGCGAGGATCGGTTCATTGGATCTTTCAGGTAAAGCTTCAGCGAGTGCGATCAGCAGGTCACCACTGGCATCCTGCTCCATCAACTCGTAACTGAGATCAGACAGGGCCTTCAATTCAATCAACGAATCAATCACGGCCCGTGAACTGAACAGGCTGGAATCGGAGTCCAGCTCATAGGCCTCGAATGGCGCAATCAGCTCATGCAGGACAAACTCGGTCATGTCCTGGTGGAAGTTGCCAAAGAACAGCAACCGGTAAACGGCACAAGATTCCTGGTTCAGCTGTTCAACAACAGGTATCTCCAGGGCCTCGAGCGGGTTGACACCGGCTCCGAGGAAGCGCTTTACCAGCAGCTGCTTCTTTGTCGACGCCGGCAGCTCACTGACCATTGGGTGAGCGAGCAGTTCAGTGCGATTACACAGGTTCAGGGCGTCCTCAATATCCGGTGTCACCTGGCGAACGAATGAATTATCAAGGAGCTCGTTCAACGCCTTGTTGATATCGGGAATCTCTTCGTAGATGAGTTTATCTACCCGAAAAAACTGGCCCTTGCGGTTCAGCAGGCGGACAAACAGCTTTTTGGCGGGCTCGTCCAGGGAAAGAAAACGATCCCTGAATGCCAGCTCTTCAGTACTCAGCAGTGAGGCGTATCGATCAACGACAAACCCAAGAAGGTACGCAAAATTCTCGAGGTAGTAGCCAGTGGGGAGCTCATCGGGCAAGGCTTCCTGGTGTTGCTGCCTGAGTTCGACTGTCAGATTCTCTGCTCCCCCGCTCATGCGAGGAAAGTCTACCCGAAATTCTTAAGGAGCGATCCTGGTAAAACGATGTTCGGTGGCTGTCATGCCGTCAACCTGAACCATCTCGCTACTGGAGGGAAAACTGACCGTGCGGGATGAAATGGTGTCACCTTCGATCACAAGTTCACTGCCATTAAGTGCATAGGCGCGCGGGGAGAAACCTTCGACAGTCACTGTTTCCGACGAATAGGTCGTGATCACATCAAAACCCCCTACCTCGGAGCGCCACGTACCGATGATCTGTTCTGATGGTGCAGGGGCCGTCGCAGCACAACCTGCCAGCAGCGCCGCAAGAAATATGACTTTCAAGAAACAGGAAACAATCGATTTCATGGAACACACCCGTTATCCGTTTTTTGATCATAGTAACCGAGAAGCGAGACTCCTCAAATACCAATGCGTGTAGAATGCGCGCATGATTATCGACAATGAACATGAACTGAAACAACTACAGGTCATCGGCAGGATTGTATATGAGACGCTCATGCTGATGAAAAAGCACGTTAAACCCGGTATTTCGACCCTGGAACTGGACGCTATAGGTGCCGCCAACCTGAAGAAGTATGGCGCCAGGTCTGCTCCCATTCTCATGTACGACTTCCCGGGTCATACCTGCATCAGCATCAACGAAGAAGCAGCACACGGTATTCCATCAGCAAGAAAGGTCGAAGCGGGTGATGTGGTCAATATCGATGTTTCGGCAGAACTGAACGGCTACTTCGGTGATACCGGAGCGACCTTTACGGTGCCGCCTGTCGACCCGCGAATTCAGTATCTCTGCCAGGTCACAAAAAAATCCCTGAAAGCAGCGATGCAGGCTGCGCGAGCCGGCGCAAAGGTTAACCAGATAGGACAGGCCATTGAAAAAACAGCCAGCAAAGCGGGATTTACAACGATAAAAGACCTGGGGTCACACGGTATCGGCAGAAGCCTGCATGAGGAACCACACTTCATCCAGAATTTCTATGACGCCAATGACCAGCGAACCCTGTCAGAGGGCCAGGTCATTACTATCGAGCCCTTTGTTTCAACCGGCGCCGAAACAACGACCACTGCGGACGATGGCTGGACCCTTCTCACAGGTAAAGGCAATTATTCAGCTCAATATGAATACACGATGGTTATAACGCGCAACAAGCCGGTGGTACTGACGACACTATCTGCCTGATCAACGATCGAAGCTCGCAAATTTCTCTTCGGATTCAAGAAATACCTGCTGCCAGCGGCCACTTCGAAACCGGTACGTCAGCATGGCCGCCTTGACGACATAGTCTCCAATCAGCGCCGCATAGATCCACTCAACGGGTAGATCGAGGATAACAAACAGTCCTGCCAGCCCCACCCTGACACCGCACAGACCAACCATGGTAGTGATCAGTGGGAATCTCGTGTCACCCGCTCCCCTGAGACAACCGCCCAGGGTAAATTCTATGGCCATAAGCGGTTGAACCAGCGCCATGATGTTAATGAAGACCACAGTCAGCCTGACCACCTCATCATCATCGATCAGGTAACGGGCAATCTCCTCGGCAAAAGTTGCGATCACAATACTCAGCAGAACCATGCTGGCGATGGCCAGCCATAGCGCATTCCAGCCACTTTTCGCAGCACCTTCGTTATCGCCGGCACCGAGGTTCTGCCCAACCAGCGTTGCACCAGCAATGGAAAAACCAAAACCCACCACAAATGAAATAGACAAAATCTGAACACCGACACCATAGGCTGCGTAGGGTGCCGTTCCATAAAACGCCACCAGCCAAAGGAAAGCGATAAAGCCAACCTGGAATACAAACTGTTCAATGCCAGCCGGGTAGCCGATGTGTACCAACTGGCGAACCCTGCCTTCCGTCACGGACCCTTTGCCGCCTGCTGCCAGTTTCATGCGACCGGAATAATAGAGGTAAAGGAATATAAGCCCCCCGGCCAGAAAGGATATGCCGTTAGCGAGGGCCGCCCCGGTGACACCCAGTTCGGGAAAGCCGTAAAGCCCATGAACCAGAAGGTAAACCAGGATAACGTTGACGATATTAGTCACAATACCGATCCACAGCGGTGTCCTGGTATCACCAGCAGCCCTCAAGGCAGCACCCAGGATCATGTTCAGGGAAAAGGCCAGGTTGAACATGCTCATATAAAAAATAAAGTCAGCGGCAAGACTCGTAGGCCCCTCAGCAAGACCAAAGATGCTGGCAATCTCATAAGGAAAAATCAGGCAGGGAACCATCAGGAGCAATGCCACCGCATTACTGATCCAGAGCGATACACTGGTGACCTTGGCGGCTTCCTGGTAATCCTCAGCACCCCATGCGCGCGCCACCAGGGCTGTGGTACCTGCCGAGATGGCCATCAGGATTGCCTGCAGGGCAAAGAAAATACGATGTCCCGTCGTCACAGCCGCGACCGCATCGGCGCCGAGCGTTCCAACAATCTTGATACTGACGATACCAATGACGGAAAAAAGCAGGTTGGTCAGGATAGACGGCCACGCCAGTTCCCATATCCCAAGTTTTACTTTGGGCTGGACAGGTTCGCTCAGTTCCGGTGCTTCGGCGAGCTCGGGGTGATCAGGTTGGGACATCAGGAGGTGATACTACTTAGCGTTGAGCCGCGTCAACCTCTGATTCAGTTTCTTCAGCAGAATCCTGTGCTAACGGAAGCTGCACGATAAAGGTTGAGCCTTTACCAATCTGGCTGTCGACGGTGACGCTGCCCTGGTGAACCTGCGCGATGTGTTTAACAATCGCAAGTCCCAGACCCGTGCCACCGATGTCTCGGGACCGGGCTCGATCCACTCGGTAGAAGCGCTCAAAAATACGCTGCGTCTCTTCCTTCGATATGCCAATACCTGTGTCCTGGACCTCAATGGTTGCCATAGAGCCAACCTTGCTGAGGCGCACCACAACTTTACCGCCCTCTTCCGTGTACTTGATGGCGTTTTCTACAAGATTGGTCACCAGCTGGTTCAGGGCTTCAGCTTCACCATCTACTTCGAGTGCATCAACCTGAAGATCAAGGTCAAGCTCCAGGCCTTCATCAGATGCATCGTAGGCCTTGGACTGGCAAACCTGTCTTAACAGGCCGCCAAGTTCGATCCTGGTGACATTCTTTTCACGCTCGGTCGAATCAAAACGAGACAGGTGCAGCAGATCCTGCACGATACGGTCCAGGCGTATGGTCTGCTGGCGGATACGTTCCATAAACCTGGAAAACACGTCTGCCGGCATTTTGGGGTCGTCGATAATGGTTTCCACCAGACCGCGAATTGCTGAAATTGGTGTCTTGAGCTCATGGGAAGCATTTGCGACAAAGTCGCTTCGCACCTTCTCCAGGTTCATCCGCTCGGTGATGTCTTCAAGCACCAGGATACCGCCATTCCCTTCTTCAGAGCCGACATCCATCTCCACACAGGTACACTCAAAGGTATTGCCACCAAACTTCACGGTCGATACCACATTGGTTTGCTCGAGGACACAGGTTTCGACCACCTGCTTG
>JADHNI010000128.1 GCA_016779585.1 Pseudomonadales bacterium | reverse complement strand
TCGTTACCCAGCTCATTCGACACAGCCTGAACCCGAGAACCTCGCATACCCACACACGCACCGACCGGATCGATTCGACCATCGTTCGTTTTTACTGCGATCTTTGCGCGCGAACCCGGGTCTCTTGCACAGCCAAGAATCTCAATCACGCCATCAGAAATTTCAGGAACTTCAATTTTGAACAGTTCAACCAGTACTGCAGGTGAAGTTCTGGTCAGGGCAAGCTGCGGACCACGTGCTTCAGGACGGACTTCTTCAAGTAACGCACGCAGCCTGTCACCTATCCTGAAAGTTTCCCTCGGAATCCACTCTTCCCTTGGCAGTATCGCTTCAGCGTTGTTCCCGAGATCCACAATGACGGCTTCCCGGGTAACTTTCTTGACCTGGCCATTAACCAGTTCACCTACTCGACTTCGATAGGCATCAACCACCTGGGCGCGCTCGGCTTCACGAACCTTCTGGACAATAACCTGCTTCGCTGTCTGCGCTGCGATGCGGCCAAATTCCACGGATTCCACCGGAATCTCATATCGACCACCTATTTCAAGAGCGGCGTCTTTTTCCTTTGCTTCAGTCAGCGTGAGCTGCGATCCAGGGAATTCAATTTCTTCATCGTCGGCCACAACATCCCAATAGCGAAAGGTGTCGTACTCGCCCGACTCTTTATCAATAGCGACGCGCAGTTCTACTTCTTCGTCATAGCGCTTCTTTGTTGCAGTCGCGAGTGCCAGTTCAAGCGCCTCGATGATGATGCCTTCCGACACACCTTTCTCGTTAGAAACCGATTCAACAACCAACAATATTTCTTTGCTCATCGCTATACCCCTGGTTGATCCCAGCATTTATTTACCGGGAACAACATTTGCTCTCTCAATATCTTCAAAAGGGAAAAGAATTTCTTCATCCCGCTGCAGCAGGACAATTTCGTCTCCCTCTACACCTCTTAGTTGCCCGGTATATTTCCGCGATCCTTCAAAAGGCCGCTTCAACATGATCCGGACCTGTTCACCCACAAAGTCGGCGTACTGTTCCAGCCTGAACAATCTTCGGTCCAGGCCTGGCGATGACACCTCGAGGGTGTACTCGCCCTTGATCGGATCTTCTACGTCCAACAGGCTGCTAACCTGTCGGCTAACCCTGGCGCAGTCCTCAACGCTAATGCCCTGCTCCGCGTCGATGTAAATCTTGAGGGTCGAGTGCCTACCCAGAGCAAGCTGCTCAATCCCCCAGAGTTCACATCCCAGCGCTTCCACCACTGGTCGAATAAGTTCGCTCAGCTGGTCATCCATCGCTTTTCGGGCTCCGCAAACAAAAAATGGGCCTTGAAGCCCATTTCGTTATCGATGGGCTTGCCGTCCCACCTTTCCTCCAGCGTCTGAAACCGGAGGTAATAAAAAGCCCCTGTTCCCTAACCCAGGATAAGGGGCTTGTATCTTTAAACGTGGTAGCGGGGGCAGGATTTGAACCTACGACCTACGGGTTATGAGCCCGTCGAGCTACCAGACTGCTCCACCCCGCAACAACAAGGGGGCGAATTATAGGGGTGCTGCCGGCTCAGAGTCAACCTTAGAAGGCGCGGAAAGGGGATTTAATTAGAAATGTAAGTTATTGATTTGATTATGAGTTAATGGGAAACGTGCTCCTAGCGCTTCGCCCCGCGCGGGATTAATGATCCGCGCGCTGCTGCAGCGCATGGTCGCCCCAAAATAAAACAGCCGCAAAAGCGGCTGTTTTATTTTGTGTTGGTGCCGAAGAGAGGACTTGAACCTCCACGGGGTTTCCCCCACTACCCCCTCAAGATAGCGTGTCTACCAATTCCACCACTTCGGCATTAAACATGGGTTAACCCTCCGGGATTTCAGAATCCCCGGCGGGAACCTCAAACGCCGGCAGTTCATCATCTGCCGGAATTTCTTCCTGTGCGGCCGGTACCTTTTCAACGACAGTTGGAATACCCAGCTGCGCGGCTGCACTCGACTTCTCCTTCGCGAAATACGCGAGACCGAAGCTCGTCAGGAAAAATGTAATCGCAATGATCGTGGTCGCTCGGGTCAGGAAATTTCCTGCTCCACCCGAACCAAATACCGTGGTGCTGGCGCCCGAACCAAAACCAGCCCCCATATCTGCACCCTTGCCGTGCTGGATCAGCACGAGACCTGTGATAGCAAGCGCTGCCAGCACATGCCCCACTAATACCAATGTTTCGAGAGTATCCATAACTATCGCTTTACTCTTTCCGCAATTTCACAAATCTTTGCAAAACTGCCTGCATTCAAAGATGCACCCCCAACAAGGGCGCCATCTATATTGTCCATTTCAAACAGCGATTCCGCATTCTGCGGAGTCACACTGCCGCCGTAAAGTATGCTCGTATCTGCCGCCAGAGCCTCATCGACTTCGGCCAGGCAAGACCGAAGACTCGCATGGACTTCCTCTGCCTGTCCCGGCAACGCACTTTTTCCTGTGCCAATCGCCCAAACGGGCTCGTATGCGACCATCGAGCCAGCAAAACCTTTGCCAACCCTGTCCGTCACTGCCTTTAGCTGGCGTCGAACGACTTCGAGCGTTTCGCCTGCTTCCCGCTCTTCGAGGGTCTCACCAACACAAACAATGGTGGTGAGCAACTCTGCATGACAAAGCTCGTACTTGTCTGCAACAGTCGCGTCAGACTCGCTGAACAACGTCCTGCGTTCCGAGTGCCCTACGATGGCAAAATCACAACCCACGTCACGCACCATCGATGCGGAGACGCCGCCGGTCACGGCACCATCAGGACGCTCATCCACATCCTGCGCACCCACGCCTATGATGCCCCCCCTCAGTTGCGCTGCAACTGCATCCAGGTAGATATAGGAAGGAAAGACCAGTACACGGCATTGCTCCAACGCCAACGATTCCAGTTCAGACTGCATATCATCCAGCAGTGACCTGATAACCGCCTTCGAGCCATTCATTTTCCAGTTCCCGGCTACCAGAGGTGCTCTCGCTACCATGGACAGGCCCCGGGAAAAAGGCGGCAAATATTACCCTTACGACAGCGCATCCGCAACTCGCTGTGCAAGATCTTTAGTCAGGGTACTCACAATCAGGTCATCTTCGCCCTCAACCATCACGCGCACCACTGGTTCCGTGCCAGAGGGTCGGAGTAGGACTCGTCCTTTACCCGCAAGTTGTTTCTCAGTTGCCTTAACAGCATCCGCCACCTCTGAATGGGACGAGAGATCGACTTTCTGACCACAGGACACATTGATCATGTGCTGGGGGTACTTCTGCATGCCACGTTTCAGCTGTTCGAGCGGTTTGTCTGAACGGACCATGGCAGCGAGCACCTGAAGCGCAGACACGATGCCATCTCCCGTTGTGGTCATATCCCGACAGATCAGGTGACCGGAGCTCTCACCACCGAGAGTCCAGTTACGCAACAGGAGTTCCGATAAAACGTACCTGTCACCCACAGCGGCCCGAACAAACGGCACCTTAAGTCCATCGAGGGCTTCCTCAAGGCCGAAGTTGCTCATCAGTGTGCCTACCACGCCTCCCTTTAACTCGCCTGATGCCAGTCGATCCGCGCACATGACAAGCAGCAGCTCATCACCGTCGACCACTTCGCCAACCGCGTCTACCATGATCAGTCGGTCCCCGTCGCCGTCGAGAGCGATGCCTAAATCTGCATTCGTTTCCTTGACCAGGGCAATGAGTGCAGCAGGCTCTGTCGAGCCAACACCCTTGTTGATGTTGAATCCATCCGGGCTGGTTCCCTGTTCAATGACCTCCGCGCCCAATTCTGCCAATACCTTCGGCGCTATGTGGTAAGTCGCTCCGTGGGCACAGTCCAGAGCGATCTTCATCCCTTTAAGGTTCAGGTCATCAGGAAAACAACTTTTGCAGAATTCCACATACCGACCGGCTGCATCGTTAATCCTGGAAACCTTGCCGATTCTGTCGGATGCCACCATCTGCATGTCCGCTTCGAGCTCTTCTTCAATGGCATACTCGATCTCATCATCAAGCTTTTCGCCTTTGCTGGAGAAAAACTTCACACCATTATCGTAAAACGGATTGTGGGAAGCGCTGATCACAATACCGGCGCTGGCTTTGAATGTTCGAGTGAGGTAGGCAATGGCCGGTGTCGGCATGGGACCAAGGAGAGAAACATCCACACCCGCTGAGGCAAGCCCTGCTTCGAGGGCAGATTCAAACATGTAACCTGAAACCCTGGTGTCCTTGCCAATCAGGATTCGACCGCGCCCGTCGCGAGAAAAAACCCTGCCAGCCGCCCAGCCGAGGCGCAACATAAATTCCGCTGTGATTGGATGCTCGCCAACCCGCCCACGTATGCCATCCGTGCCGAAATGTTTTTTTACCACGCTGCCTGCCTAGACCATTACCTGTTCCTGTTCGATGGAACGCCACACTTTTAACGCTGCCACCGTTTCTGCAACATCATGGACCCTCAGCAATCTCGCACCACGGCTTACTGCAGCAAGTCCGCCGCTCAGGCTGCCAGTCAGACGGTCGTCCACAATCTTTCCAATGGTACTCTTTCTGGAAAGACCCACCAACAGAGGCATTTCAAAGCCTCCGAAGTCACTGAGTCGATTCAGCAGGGTCAGGTTGTGGTCCGGTGTTTTGCCAAAACCAAAGCCAATATCCAGGATCAATCGCTCCCTTTTGATACCTGCTTGTTCACACGCCCGAATTCTTTCCCTGAAGAACTCTGCCACTTCCTGTACCAGATTGTCGTAGTGAGGTGCCTCCTGCATGTTGCGAGGCTCTCCCTTCATATGCATAAGGCACACAGGTAACTGGCTTGCGGCGACCACTTCAAGAGTCCCTCGTTCCTGCAGTGCGCGGACATCATTAATGAGATCTATGTCTTCAGGAATAGCGGCATTCATTACCGCTGCCTTGCTGGTGTCCAGGGAGATCGCAACGTCAAACTCTTTGCGCAGTGCCTGCACAACCGGAAGTATACGATTGATCTCTTCGTCTTCCGTAACTTGCTGCGCACCCGGACGGGTGGACTCACCACCAATATCAATAATGTCTGCTCCATCTTCAAGCATCTGCCTGGCATGGATAAGTGCCGATTCCGTTTCAAGGAATCGGCCACCATCAGAAAACGAATCAGGTGTGATGTTGAGAATCCCCATCACCAGGGGGCGGTTCAGCTGCAGCAGAGCTGCAAGACGGGACACGACAGGATTTTAGTGATCCGGGGCCGGATCACCTCCACCCTGGAAGCCTGACTCTGAGCTGGAATCCCCATCCTTGAGTGAGTCCTGCCTCCTGTCATCTTCCTCGGCCAGGCCACTCTCATCAACACCGGCCGGGGTGCCGGGACCTGTATCGTCCCAGTGCTCAGGCGGGCTGGGCTTTCGGCCAGCCATGATGTCGTCGATCTGTTTTCGTTCGATAGTCTC
>JADHNI010000053.1 GCA_016779585.1 Pseudomonadales bacterium | reverse complement strand
ATGCAATATTCGAATACATAGAGTTGTTCTACAACCCAAAACGTCGTCATACTCACAACAATCGAGTAGCGCCAACGGTCTATGAGCAGCGTTACTTTATGAAGAATGGAAGTGTCTAGGAAACCTAGGCCGTATCAAGTTTCATTACTTCAGCATTTAACACGACTAAGGGTAAATTAGATATTGTTATAATGGAAAGCTGTCGCCAATCGAGTTCGAGAGGAACTATTTTAAGAATCTCGAGAGTGTCCAGAAAAATGGGGGCGATTCAGTCACCAGCCGGACTTCAAGCTTGCCTGTGCGCAGTGTAACGGACGTGAATTGGGTGCCGGTTGCGGTTGGTGATGTTCATCACTGAGTCTCTGCTGTGATTTTCAAATTGGCCTCTGATGTATCTGGGTGGGTACTAATATCGAACTGATATCACGTTACCCCTCCCCGGGGGGGGTACGTTGTCCAGGCAGGTAATTTTGGACAATATCTTGGACAATATTCGTGGAAATAGTAGGATGAGGCTCCAGAACCCTCGTCAATACTGGCTAAAAACAATGGCTTAAAACCCTATGGTGCCGAATATAGGTACCAGCTTTACCATTATGCTGCCGTTGTGCGAGGAAGCTCTCAAGCGCGGTGAGCAGTCGCATGTCCACGATGGTGAACCCCTTCATGTACTGCTGGTTGATGATGAGCCCTGGATTGTTGATATCTGTGCCCAGGTCTTGAAGATGCTGGGACATGCAGTTGAATCGTTTGATCATCCGGTCGATGCGCTGGTGGCTTTCCGCAAGGATCCCATGCGTTTTGACCTGGTGATTTCTGACCAGAATATGCCGGCGATGAAGGGCGTTAAGTTTATCTCTCAACTCAGGGAGCTTGTGCCGGACCTGGGCGCGATCCTGATCAGCGGTAACGTTCGCCCGGAAAATGCGGAAGATATCGTGTTCCTGAACAAACCCTTTGTCTTTGAAGACCTGGAACATGCGGTTAACGAAGCAACGAGACTCATGCGAGCCTAGCGTAATTTGGGGTTATCTTTCTGGCTATTTGTTTAGCGTTCTGACAGTGCCGCCGCCTGCGCGCGTCGCAGGGGTTTCAGGATGTAATCCATTACCGTTTTTTCACCCGTCATGATGTCGACGGTGGCAATCATCCCGGGAATGATCGGTAGTGGGTTGTCATCGGTCCCCAGGTGATTCCTGTTAGTGCGGACCTGGATCTTGAAGTAATGTTCACCGCGTTCATCAGTAATGGAATCTGCGCTGATCAGTTCCAGTACAGATTCCAGCCCACCGTAAATTGAAAAGTCGTATGCCGTAAGTTTCACAGTGGCTTTCTGGCCTGGATGAATGAATGCTATATCGGCGGGTCGGATGCGCGCTTCGATGAGCAGGGTATCGTTGGCAGGTACAATTTCGATCAGGTCCATGCCTGGCTGCACAACGGCGCCAATAGTGTTGACCAGAACCTGGTTCACCGTACCATCTACTGGAGATTTGACGGTGGTTCTGTTGACCCGGTCCTCCAACGCAACGTTGGAGATGTTTAGTCGACCGAGTTCGCGCCTGGCTTCGTTCAGTTCCGCCTGCGCCGCACTGGTAAATTGCTGGCGACGTTCCTCAATTTTCTTGTTGGCCTCAGCCACGGCTGCTTCGGAGCCGGGAATCGCGAGCCTGGTTTCTTCCAGCTGACCCAGGGAATCGTTTACCGCGGCCTGCAATCTGAGCAGTTCAACCTGGGATACGGCGCCTTTGTCGACCAGCGGTGCAGTCATGTCCAGTTCCTGCTGGGCGAGGGAGGCATTGCGAGACAGTTTTTGCTCAGAGGCTTGGAGTTCTGCAAGACCCTGTTCGTACTGGGTTCTCTGTTGCCTCAGGATATCCAGTGATGACTCGAGCTCCTGTTGCCGGGACTGGTACAGTCGCCTTTCGTCTTCGAAGAGATCTGCATGATCCTCTGAAAGATCAGGAATCACATCGAAAGGTTTGCCCTCGATCTCCGCCTCGAGGCGAGCGATTCTTGCGCGAAGCGAGCTGCTGGTCAGTTTGCCTTCACGGAACGAGGACGCGAAACGGGTATCGTCCAGGACCAGCAGGGTTTGGCCTGCAGCGACAGCTTCACCGGCACGAACGTTGACGCTGGCGAGAATGCCACCTTCCAGATTCTGGACAACCTGCACCTGGCTGGAGGGAATGACACGACCTTCGGCGTGTGCGACCTCGTCGAGGGTTGCGAAGTTTGCCCAGATGATCGCGATCAGCACAAACGCCGCACTGGCCCAGAGGATGAGATGGCTTGCGAGCGGCAGTGATTCCACCTCAGCGGCATAGGTATCAGGCATGAACTCAATATCAGCGCGAAAATCGCTCATGCTGATGCTCCGGCCAGCGCCCTCAGCACCTCATCCCTGGGCCCGTCAGCAACCAGCTTACCTTCGTTAAGTACCAGTATCCGGTCGACCAGGGGGAGCATGGAGGCTTTGTGGGTAACAAGCAGCAAGGTTCTGTCCTCAAGGTGCTTTGCGAATTGCTGGTTAAACAACGTTTCCGCGGTGTTGTCCATGGAGGCAGTGGGTTCGTCCAGCAGCAGGATTGGTGCCTTGTTGATCACCGCGCGTGCGATTGCCACTCCCTGTCTCTGGCCGCCGGATAGTTGTGAACCCCGTTCACCAACATTCAGGTCAAATCCCTCAGGATGAGTATTCAGGAACTCGAGGATGCCACCCATTCTCGCTGCCTCGAGAATCGCCTCGTCGCCAGCAAGCGGTGTACCCAGCACGATGTTCTCGCGAACACTGCCGTTAAACAGTGAGATTTCCTGCGGTACGTAGCTGATGTTTCGGCGAAGGTCTGAAGGGTCAATCTGCTTGATGTCAGTGCCGCCAACAAGTATGGCGCCGCCGGTTGGCTGGTAGTAGTTCATGACCAGCTTCTGCAGCGTTGTTTTGCCGGAACCGGTGCGGCCGATGATAGCGACCTTTTCTCCAGCCCGTATGCTGAATGATACGTTGGCCAGCGCGGGGATCTGCTGGTCTCGATAACTGAAAGTCACCTCGCGGAACTCAATGTTGCCGCTGATATCCGGTCTATGCAGGAAGTTTTTGCCGGCGGGGCGCTCCACGGGCAGTGACATGATCCGGCCGATTGCGTTAAACGCGGCCATGGAATGGTGATATCGGGTCAGAACACCGGCGACCTGGCCCATGGGGGCGAGGCAGCGACCGGTCAGGATGGTGCAGGCAATCAGGCCGCCAACACTGAGCGAGCCTTCAATAATGGCATAGACCCCGAGCACAACGACAGCAATGGTGGCTGTCTGTTGAATCAATTGTGCGATGTTAATGATGCTGAGCGACAGGAAACGAGATCGCAGGCCAAGTTTTGCGAGTCTGGCGTTGAACGTTTCCCAGCGTTTCTGCATGACACCCTCTGCGCGGGCTCCTTTCACCGTATCCAGTGAGGCGAGTACTTCAATCAGCATTGCGTGTTTTGCCGCACCCTCGCGAAAAGATTCGCTGATGGCCTCATGCAGGGGTCTTTGCAGGATAAATCCGGCAAGCAGGATCAGGGGGATGGCGATCAGAGGCACCAATACGAGTACGCCGCCCAGGTAGAAGATCAGCAGGATAAACAGGATGACAAAAGGAAGATCGATCAGGGCAATGAGCGTGGTAGATGTAAAGAATTCCCTGAAACTGTCGAACTCCTGGAGGTTACTGGCAAAGGAACCGACCCTGGCCGGCCTTTCTTCCATACGGATATCCATAACCCGGCCGAAGGTTCTTGATGACAGGAGAATATCGGTGCGCTTGCTGGCGGCATCGATGAAATAGCCGCGTAATGATTTCATGATGATATCGAAGAAAAAAACAATGGCGACACCTGACGCCAGTACCCAGAGTGTTTCGATAGCGTGGTTGGGAACCACCCTGTCATAGACGTTCATGATGAACAGTGGGGTCACCAGGGCGAACAGGTTGATCAGGAGTGACGCGACCAGCACTTCCATGTAGAGGTTTTTTGATCGTCTTATGGTGTCCCAGAACCAGTCCTTTGAAGCTTCACCCTGGCTGCTGTCAGGTTTGATGAAAAAACAATAGCCACTGTATCTCTGTTCTAGTGAATCCAGCGGCACCTGGTGGGTTTTTTCCTGCTCATCGAAAAAGATGACGGTGGCGCTTTCATCGCTTCTGGAAACGAGGATGCAGGCTCGGTCATCGTTCAGTTGCAGTACAACGGGTAAGACAAGTTCGGTGATCTCCTGAAGGTTTCTCTTTGCGTGATTTGCGTTAAAGCCTGCGGATCGTGCAGCACGAACAAAAAGTGCCGGCGTCAGTCTGCCATTTTCCAGTGGCAGCCCGGCGATCAGGCTCTCTGCGCTCTGGGGTCGATGGTGCAACCGCGTGGCGGCAACCAGGGCCTCCAGAAGAGGGTCGCGTGCATGTTGGGAGGAAACGTCTGTCATCGGGCCAAAAATGCTGGGAGCCTGTAGTATATCACTCGCGGTTCTGGGGAAGATGTAAGTGGTTCGTTTATAATCCCGCGATGCCTATGCCTTTTTTTATCCTGTTTCTTGTTCTCAGTGCCGTGTACTTTCCCGTTTTTGCAGAGGAAGACCAGGGCAAGAGTGTTTTCACCACGGCGCAGCAGGCTGCAGCAGAAGGGCGCTATTACGATGTCATTACACTGCTCTCGGATGCGATCGAGGGAGGTGAGCTGGATGATACGGAAACAGCCATTGCCTACAGTAACCGTGGAATAGCCTACAGCCTGCTGAAACGTTATGGCCTCGCGGTCCAGGACCTCAATGAGGCGATCAGGTTGAATCCCGAACACCCCTTAACGCTGAATCACCTTGGTATCCTGGCGGAACATGTTGAACTGGATTTCGCCAGGGCGGCAGAGTGGTACCAGAAGGCCGCGGCGCTGGGTTATCCCGCGAGCCAGGTGAACCTCGCCAACCTGTATCGAGATGGTCGGGGTGTTGAACAGAATGATTCCCTCGCTGCGGAATACCTCATCCTGGCAGTACAACAGGGATACGATGTCGCGCTGGTTGCCCTGGGTGAAATGTACATGGATGGTGCGGGTGTTGCCCGCAATGAACAGAAAGGCCTTGAACTCTTGCGCGAGGGCGTTGCTCGCGGTGTGGTGACCGGAAACTTCTACCTGGGGCAGGCTTACGAGAGAGCCGCAGGTGTTCCAAGGGACTATGAAAAGGCGCTCGCTCATTACCGTGAAGCTGCGATGCAGGGGCACGCACCTTCCCAGGGTGCCATGGGTTACCTTTATCGCAAGGGCCTTGGCGTGCAAAAAGATTTTGTTGAAGCCGTAAAGTGGTACAGCCTTGCGTCAGAGCAGGGTGATGTAAAAGCGGCCAACCGGCTCGCCTGGTTGCTGGCGACCTGTCCCATAGACGTCGTTTGTGATGGCAATGCCGCACTCGAATATGCGGGGCTTGCTGTCAGGACGGAGCGTTCCGCTTCCAATCTCGATACTCTCGCGGCGGCTTATGCGTGGGTTGGTGAGTTTGACCGTGCACTGCGTGTCATCCAGGAGATACTGGCGCAGGATAATCTCAGTGACGCTGCCCGCCGCAAATACCAGCGGCGGATTGACCGATACGAAAACGGCATTCCTTTCCAGATCAAGGAAACCCCTCAAAAATGCTGCTTGGTTTTTTTGAACACCTGAGGAAGTACCGGGTACCAGTCTCTATCCGTGAACTGCTAGATCTTCTTTCGCTGTTCAGCAGGCGACTGTTTTTTGCTGATCAGGACGACTTCTATTTCCTCAGCCGCCTGGCGCTGGTGAAAGACGAGAAGTTCTATGACCGGTTTGATCAGGCGTTTGCGTCGTATTTCTCGGGGCTGGATGACTGGGTAGGACTGTTCGACGATGAGGAAGAAGCGCTCAGGGAAGAATTGTTAAAGCATGTTCGTGAAGCGAGCGAGCGGGAAATCTCTGAAGCACTGGAGCGCTACAGGGAGGCTGTTCGGGATGTCAAAGAAAAGCGTGAGCAGCAGGCTACTGAAGGTGAATCCGGAGAAGGTGATAGTGGGGACAGTGGCGATAGTGGTGAGTCCGGAAAGCACGGAGAGGGAGACGACGGTGAAGAAGGTGAGGGCGATGATGGTCAGGCGGGAGAAGGTTTAAGCGAAGAGGCCGAGGAAGGTGAACGCGGCGAAGAAACTGACACGCCACAACGCAAGGCAACCAGAGTCTGGCTCAATCGTGAGTATGCGGACTATGACCCTGATGTAGAGCTGGGAACCCGTAACCTGAAAATGTCGCTTCGCCGCCTGCGTCGCTGGGCCCGTCAATCTGCCGAACTGGAGCTGGACCTGGCCGATACGATTCATTGTACTGCCGCTAACGGCGGCATACTTGATATCAGGGAGGTGCCGGAACGGCACAATGCCGTCAAGGTGTTGATGCTGCTGGATGTCGGTGGTTCCATGGACGATCACATTGAACTCTGTGCGCAGCTGTTTTCAGCCGCGAAAAGCGAGTTCAAGTACCTCGAGAGTTTTTATTTCCACAACTTCATTTATGAGTCGGTCTGGCACGACAATGAACGTCGTGTTGAGGACAAACTATCAACCTGGCACCTGATCCAGAAGTTCCCCCGAGACTACAAGGTGATATTTGTCGGTGACGCCGACATGGGGCGGCACGAAATTGCGGAGCGCGGTGGCAGTGTCGAGCATTTCAATGCCGAGCCTGGTGAGATCTGGATGCGTCGAATCCAGGATGAATTCCGGCATGTCGTCTGGTTAAACCCGGTGCCGGAAGATCGCTGGCAGGATTCGTACTCCATTCAGATGATCAGGCGCATGCTGGACGGCCACATGTATTTCCTGAGCGATACCGGGCTTGCCGCTGCGATGAAATACCTGATGCGCTAACTATGGACGTCTACCTGACAGCTTTCCCCGAGGACCTTGAACAGGTCCCATGAAGAATTTGTCAAGTAACGCTGAAGGCTCAGTCCGGCAACCCCAGAACGCGCTTGGCAATGATGTTCAGCTGCACCTCGCTGGTCCCGCCCTCGATGGAGTTTGCCTTCGATCGTAGCCACTCTCGGGTGGTGTTCAGCTCGCGGTCTGCGAATCCCCCTCCCTCCCAGCCGAGACTCTGAACCCCCATAATGTCGAGCAGGATTTCATAACGTTTCTTGTTCTGCTCGGTGCCGTAGTACTTGAACATGGAGGAGGCTGGCGAAGGCGCTGAAGTGGTTTTTGCCTCGTCGGCTGATCGACGCAGGGTCAGTGCAAATGCGCGGCCGTCCATCTGGTGTTGTGCAATCTCGCTGCGCAGAGATGGGTCTGCGATCCTGCCGTTGATTTCCCCAGCGTAAGCCTTGGCCTGGTTTTCCATGGAGTTTGCGGGGTTCCTGGTTTTGCCCCGGGTACCCATGCCGGCAACCATGTTGCGTTCATGCTGCAGAAGCTTTTTGGCGATCGTCCAGCCCTCGTTCTCCTTGCCGACCAGGTTGGCTCGCGGTACACGGACATCATCAAAGAAAGTTTCGCAGAAAGGTGAGGCGCCAGAGATAAGTTTAATGGGCCTGGTGCTGACGCCGGGTGAGGCCATATCAAACAGTACAAAGCTGATGCCTTCATGTTTCGGTGCATCCGGGTTTGTCCTGACCAGGCAGAAAATCCAGTCGGCGAAGTTGGCGTAGGAGGTCCAGACTTTCTGTCCGTTGATCACATAATCGTCGCCGTCGACCGCTGCCCGGGTCTGCAGGCTCGCCAGGTCGGAACCGGAACCGGGTTCACTGTATCCCTGGCACCAGCGGATTTCTCCCCTGACGATTTTAGGGAGGTGTTCGAGCTTCTGTGCCTCGTTGCCGTATTCCAGGAGGACCGGGCCTAGCATGCTGATGCCAAACGAAACCAGGGCAGGGCGTGCGTTGATTCGCGCCAGTTCGCTCTGCAGAATCATGTTCTCTTCATGTGAAAGACCGCCGCCACCATATTCCTTTGGCCAGGTAGGACAGGTCCATCCCTTACCGCCCATAGCTTCGAGCCAGTTCTTTGCATCTTCACTTGGGTATTGCGCGTTACGACCACCCCAGACCGTTTCCTCTTCCGAGCCGGTGGTGCGCATGCTTTCCGGACAGTTTTGGTCCAGCCATTCTCTGACTTCCTGGCGAAATGCTCCCATAGTGATTCCTATCTGCAACTAACTGTTTTCCACAACTCTCACGGGTTCGCCGTTTAGGAACCCTTCGATGTTTTCCCGTGTCTGCATGATGAGACGAGTACGCGATTCTATCGCACCCCAGGCATTGTGTGGGGTGACGATCAGGTTGGACAGGGGTTCGAGCAGAGGATCGTCGGCTGGCGGTGGTTCCCTGTCCAGGACATCAATTGCAGCGCCGGCAATCACACCCTCTTTCAATGCTGCAACCAGGTCTACTGAATGAACCAGACCGCCACGGGCAGTGTTGATAAGATGAGCTCCGGGTTTCATCAGCCCCAGCGTCTCCTTGTTGATCATGTGCTCATTGTCTTCGGTCAGCGGGCAATGCAGGCTGACGTAATCAGCTGTGTTGAGGACATCATCGAATGCCAGGCGGCCGGTGCGAGGTTCGACCCCTGGTCGTTCGCTGACGACGACTGACATGCCCAGTGCTTCTACGGCAGCTGCAACGGCTTTGCCCAGCTCACCGTAGCCGACAATACCCAGCTTTTTCCCGGCAACCTCCTGGACAGGATGATGCAGCAGGCAGAAGGCGTCGGACTTCTGCCATTTGCCTGAGGCAACGTCACTGAGATACCTGTGCAGGTTAGTGGACAACATCAGGATCATTGTCAGCGTGTGCTGGACAACTGAGGGGGTGCCGTAGCCCCGCGCATTGCTGACCACGACGCCACGTTCCGCCATGGCGGGAAAATCAATGTTGTTGGTGCCGGTCGCGATGACGCTGACAAACTTCAGTTGATCTGCGTGGCCAAGGTTGGACTCTTCGAGTCGAATCTTGTTGCTGAGAACAATATCGGCGTTTGCTATACGATCAGCGACGTCTTCGGGGCGGGTAAAGGGGTAGACCTGCCACTCATCCAGCAGACTGGTGATGGGTGACAGGTCAACATCGTTACCGAGGCTGTCGGCATCGAGAATTACGCCGAGCATTCAGGTTCAACTTTACCGGTGTTAACCCGCAGTGGCCTGGTTCCATTCGGCAACACGGTCTGCCTGTGACTCCAGCAGGGCATCAACGTCACCGCTTACGGTGATTGATACGATGGTGTCGCCCTGGGCAATACTGTTGACCACGTCCTGGTCAGCCTTGGAATTCACCTCTCCGAAAACACTGTGAGCGCCGTCCAGGTGAGGTGTTGGCACATGGGTGATAAAGAACTGGCTGCCGTTGGTGCCCGGGCCGGCATTTGCCATGGACAGCTTGCCGGGCGCGTCATGACGCAGGCTGCTGTCGAATTCATCTTCGAAACGGTAACCGGGTCCGCCGGTACCGGTGCCCAGCGGACAGCCTCCCTGGATCATGAAATCACCGATGACGCGGTGGAAGTTCAACCCATCGTAGAAGTTCCTGTTCGCAAGGTTTGTGAAGCTCGCCACCGTAACCGGAGTTTTTTCGGGGAACAGGGTCAGGTTGATGGTGCCTTTGCTGGTTTCAATCGCTGCGGTGATATTCAAGTTTCAGTTCCTGTTATCAATGTTGACGTAGTCGCGTTTGTGTTCGCCGAGGTAAAGCTGGCGTGGGCGAGCAATTTTGAAAGGTGCGCTTACCATTTCGGTCCAGTGCGTAATCCAGCCTGGCATCCGGCCGAGCGTGAACAGTACGGTAAACATTGGAATGGGAATGCCCATGGCCTTCAATGTGATACCGGAGTAGAAGTCGATGTTCGGGTAAAGCCTTCGTTCAACAAAGTACTCCTGCTCGCGAGCAATCTTTTCAAGACTCTGCGCAACTTCCAGGAGCGGATCGTCAGACGCGCCCTGTTCCTCAAGTACGGCGTGTGCGCTGCTTTGCATAACCGTGGCCCGTGGGTCAAAGTTCTTGTAAACCCGGTGGCCGAAACCCATCAGCTTGAAAGGGTCATCCTTGTCTTTGGCTTTCTCTACATACTCCTCGATCCTGGAGACATCGCCGATTTCCAGGAGCATATCGAGTACCGCTTCGTTTGCCCCGCCGTGTGAAGGACCCCAAAGGGCGGCAGTCCCTGCTGCAATGGCTGCAAACGGGTTACATTCCGTGGAGCCTGCCATGCGAACTGTTGAAGTTGATGCGTTCTGTTCGTGGTCAGCGTGCAGGATAAAAATCTTGTCCAGGGCTTTTGACAGCGTCGGACTAATGTTCGGTGCCTCACCCTTTTTGCCAAAGCACATGTGCAGGAAGTTTTCTGCGTAGTTGAGATTCGGGTCAGGGTCGATGAAATCTTCGCCGATACTCTTCTTGTAAGCCATCGCCGAAATTGTGGGTATCTTGGCTATCAGCTGCAGTGCGGCTTCTTTCCTGTAGGCTGGGTCACTGATATCCAGTTGCTCATGATACAGTGAGGCAAGACCGGCGATCGCGGCGCACACCATTGACATCGGGTGTGAGCTTTCAGTGAATCCATCGAAGATATGCTTGAAGTGATCGTCCAGTGGCATTCGCTCATTGATGTCGCTGACGAATTCATCCAGCTGCGCCTGTGTAGGCAGCTCTCCATTCAGCAGCAGGTAACACACCTCCAGGTGGCTGGAGTTTTCTGCGAGTTGCTCGATGGGGTAGCCGCGATACAGCAGGATACCGTTGTCGCCGTCGATGTAGGTAACTTTTGAATCGCAGCTGGCGGTAGATAGGAATCCCGGGTCGAAGGTGAACATACCTTCCTTGATCAGTCCCCGGACATCGATGACATTCAGGCCTTCGGCCGCCTCCAGCACCGGCATCTCTACCGATTTGCCGTCGATGACGATTTCTACTTTTTGTGCCATGTATTCCGCTCCAGAGTGGTCTGTCGTTCTTGTTGAGGACGCTAATGATTGTCTGAATTGCAGTGCCGTATGATTAGTTCTACTAATCTACACATAATGCGTCCTGATGCTTTGCTGCGGACTGCGACGGGGCCGTTGTCTACACGCCTGCGGCAGCGAATAAAAACAAAACGGCCTTCGGTTGTAAAGGCTATACACCTGATGAACAGTGGCTTTGAAAGGCTGCGCTTGTTTGTTTTTCACAGGGTAACTGACTATTATTAGCGCGCTTCAACGGATTCACGGGATGAAGGCAGAAGGGTCCCGTCAACAATTCCTAATTATAAATTGAGTAAATACCTGTGAAACAAAATTCTCGTCCAATCAATGTCGGTATCGGCGACTTGATGGGGTTTGCGTGGCCCATCACAGCGATCGCCTCCATCACTCATCGGGTGGCCGGCGTCGTCCTGTTTATTGGCATTGGCTTTGCGCTCTTTGCCCTGGAGGTGTCCCTCACTGATGAACTTGCCTTTGGCAGTCTCAAGGCGATGATCACATCTCCGCTCGGTAAATTGATCACCTGGGGATTGCTTTCCGCCCTGGCCTATCACTTCGTGGCGGGTATCAAGCACCTGATCATGGATTCAGGTGTGGGTGAAACCCTGGAAGGTGGCATCTTTGCAGCCAGGGTTACAATTTTCTTTTCAGCCATCCTGATTGTGCTCGCCGCAATCTGGGTCGTATAGGAGGCTTTAATGGTTACTCAGGCAACTAGTATGAGCCGAAGCGGCGTTACGGACTGGCTGATCCAAAGAATCACTGCTGTGATTCTGGCAGCCTATACACTCTGCATTCTGGGATATGTCGCCCTGCACCCGGACCTGACTTATGCAGAGTGGTCGGCGTTCTTCGGGAACACCGGCATGCAGATTTTCACCATGCTGGCCCTTATAAGCACCTGCGCCCATGCCTGGATTGGCATGTGGACCATCGGCAGCGACTACCTGAGGGAACATACTCTGGGTGAAAAGGCTGCCTCTCTTCGATTTATCTACCAGATCGGTTGCATCCTCGTGATCGTTGCCTACCTGATCTGGGGCATTAACATTCTTTGGGGTAACTAACCATGAGCGACCTACCAGTACTCGAATTTGACGCCATCATCGTTGGCGGTGGTGGGTCTGGCATGCGTGCCGGTCTGCAACTGGCCCAGTCGGGCAATAGAACTGCGGTTCTTTCCAAGGTATTTCCAACCCGTTCGCACACGGTTTCAGCGCAGGGTGGTATCACCTGTGCAATCGCCAGTGAAGATCCCAATGACGACTGGCGCTGGCATATGTTTGACACCGTAAAAGGGTCCGACTATATCGGCGACCAGGATGCCATCGAATACATGTGCAGTGTGGGTCCCCAGGCGGTGTTTGAACTCGAACACATGGGCCTGCCGTTCTCTCGAAAGGAGAACGGACGTATTTACCAGAGGCCGTTTGGTGGCCAGTCCAAGGATTACGGTAAGGGTGGCCAGGCCGCCCGTACCTGTGCTGCTGCGGACAGAACCGGTCATGCGCTGTTGCACGCGCTTTACCAGGGTAACCTGGCGGCCGGTACGGTGTTCTTCAGCGAGTGGTTTGCTGTCGATCTCGTGAAGAATGCCAATGGTGCTGTGGTTGGATGTACGGCGATCAACATGGAAACCGGCGAGCTGCACTACATCAAGTCCAAGGCAACCGTTCTTGCGACCGGTGGTGCAGGTAGAATCTACCAGTCCACGACAAACGCGCTGATGAATACCGGTGATGGAACAGGCATGGCCCTGCGCGCAGGTTATGTGGTCCAGGATATGGAAATGTGGCAGTTCCACCCGACCGGTATTGCTGGTGCAGGGGTGCTCGTCACAGAGGGCTGCCGTGGTGAAGGGGGTTACCTGATTAATAAGGATGGCGAGCGCTTCATGGAGCGGTATGCACCAAATGCGAAAGATCTTGCTGGCCGCGACGTGGTTGCGCGTTCCATGGTGCTGGAAATCCTTGAAGGTCGTGGCGCCGGTGAAAACGGTGATCATGTACTGCTGAAACTGGATCACCTGGGTGAGGAGATCCTGCATTCCCGTCTGCCGGGTATCACGGAACTTTCGAAAACTTTTGCCCACGTCGATCCCGTTAAAGAGCCTATTCCGGTTGTTCCGACCTGCCATTACATGATGGGTGGCCAGCCGACCAATATTCACGGTCAATGTATTACCGTTGGTGCAGATGGAACGGATCAGGTCATCGATGGCCTTTATGCCTGTGGTGAAGCGGCAAACGTCTCCGTTCACGGCGCAAACCGACTGGGCGGTAATTCACTGCTTGACCTGGTGGTCTTCGGTCGTTCTGCCGGCCTGCACATTACGGATGCCCTGGCCCAGGGTATGGATTCAGTTGAGGCGTCTGAGTCTGACCTCGAAGCGGCGACTGCGCGACTGAATCGCTGGGACAATTCCAGCACCAACGGTGAGTCACCGGCTGCGCTGAAGAAAGAACTTCAGGAATGTATGCAGCTCAATTTCGGTGTCTTCCGTAAAGAGGCACCGATGCAGGAAGGTATCAAGAAGCTGGCTGAACTGCGTGAGCGGATCGGCCAGGCATCGCTGAACGACAAGTCTGCGGCCTTTAATACGGCCCGACTGGAGGCGCTGGAGCTGGACAACCTGCTTGAGATTGCCGAGGCCACAGCGATCAGTGCGGAGCAGCGCAAGGAAAGCCGGGGCGCTCATGCACGAGATGATTACCAGGTGCGGGACGACGAGAACTGGCTGTGCCACTCCATCTACGATCCCACAGACAAATCACTGAAGAAGCGGGCGGTCAATTTTGAACCCAAGACCGTACGTATGTTCGAACCGAAAGAGAGAAGCTACTAGTCATGCAGGTAAGTGTATATCGATACAACCCGGACGCAGATAAGGCCCCTTATATTCAGGACTTTGACCTGGAAATTCCTGGTGGTCGTGACCTAATGGTTCTGGATGTCCTGGAACTCCTGAAAGAGAAGGACCCTTCAGTCACCTATCGTCGATCCTGTCGTGAAGGCGTTTGCGGTTCTGATGGTGTAAACATGAACGGCAGGAATGGTCTTGCCTGTATCACACCGCTGTCTGAAGTGGTCCGCGGCGACAAGCTGGTGATCAAGCCATTGCCGGGCCTGCCTGTCATCCGGGATCTTGTGGTGGACATGGAGCAGTTTTACGACAACTACAAGAAGATCAAGCCTTATCTGGTGAACGACGAGCAGCCGCCCTCCATCGAGCGTCTGCAGTCGCCTGAAGACCGGGAAAAGCTGGATGGTCTCTACGAATGTATCCTTTGTGCCTGCTGCTCAACCAGTTGCCCCTCATTCTGGTGGAACCCGGACAAGTTCATTGGACCTGCTGGATTGCTGCAGGCTTACCGCTTTATTGCGGATAGCCGTGATACAGCGACCGAGGAGAGGCTGTCAGACCTGGAAGATCCGTTCAGTGTGTTCCGCTGTCGCGGCATCATGAACTGCGTTTCGGTCTGCCCGAAAGGCCTCAATCCGACCAGGGCAATCGGTCATATCCGCAACATGCTCCTAAAGAGGGCGGTGTAGGGATCTAAATTCGCGGGTCGCTGTTCGCACCCGCGTAATGCCTGTACAATCTGCCTTCCAGGCCCTCCGCGCCTTTTGGGGGGCGTCTAGTAGTTGGTACCTGACTGAGGTAGGCGATGGTTGAAAGTATCATGGAGCGCATGTGGCGGTCTGGCCACATCTCTGCTGGTAATGCCAGTTATGTAGAGGAACTCTACGAAAAGTACCTGGAAGACCCCTCGGAAGTACCGGACCAGTGGCGTAGTTACTTTGAAACCCTGCCAATGGTGGAGGGAAAATCTGCGCCGGACATCTCCCATTCCACGGTCAAAGACCACTTCCTGCTGCTATCCAAAAACCAGGCGCGAGTGGTGCCGGTTTCCGCGAGCAGTATCAATGCGGACCATGAGCGCAAACAGTTTGCCGTCAGTGAGTTAATCAACAGTTATCGGCGCCGTGGTCACCTGAAAGCGAACCTCGACCCGCTTGGCTTGCAGGAAAACCTGCAGGCCCCGATGCTTGACCTGGAATACCATAAATTGTCGGCTGCCGACCTGGACACCAGTTTCCAGACCGGTGACCTCTTTTTCGGCCAGAGCGAAGCACCACTCAAGGATATCGTGGATGTCCTGGAAAGCACCTACTGCGGAGCGATCGGTGCGGAATACATGCATATCACCGATGATGCCGAGCAGCTCTGGGTGCAGCAGCGCCTGGAAAGCGCCCGATCGAGGCCTTCATTCAGTAATGGGGTAAAACGCCGTATCCTGGATCGATTGATCGCCGCTGAAGGTCTCGAGAAATATCTCGGCACCAAGTACCCGGGTACAAAACGCTTTGGTCTTGAAGGTGGTGAGTCCTTTATTCCCTGCCTGGCGGAACTGATTCACCGCGCTGGTTCTTCCGGCGTCGCAGAAACCGTGATTGGCATGGCGCATCGTGGCCGTATCAACGTCCTTGTGAACTTGCTGGGTAAAGACCCTGCTGACCTGTTTGACGAATTCGAAGGCCGTTACCAGCCGGGTTTTGGTTCCGGTGATGTGAAGTATCACCAGGGGTTTTCCTCAAACCTGATGACCCCCGGTGGTGAAATGCACCTGGCACTTGGATTTAACCCTTCTCACCTTGAGATTGCAGCGCCGGTAATTGAAGGCTCCGTCCGTGCGCGTATGGATCGGCGTCGTGATGCCGCTGGTGACAAGGTGCTCGCCATCAACGTGCACGGCGATGCGGCATTCGCAGGGCAGGGTGTGGTGATGGAAACCTTCCAGATGTCGCAGACCCGGGGCTTCTATACCGGCGGCACTATTCACGTGGTCATTAACAACCAGATCGGTTACACAATCAGTGACCAGGCCGATGCGCGCTCAACGCACTACTGTACGGAAGTTGCCAAGATGGTCCAGGCGCCGGTGTTCCACGTGAACGGTGACGATCCGGAAGCCGTGGTGTTTGTCTCGCAGCTGGCGCTCGACTATCGCATGGAATTCAAGAAGGATGTTGTCATCGATATCGTCTGTTACCGACGCCGTGGTCACAATGAGGGTGATGAGCCTGCAATCACGCAGCCGGTGATGTACGACAGGATTCGCAAGCACCCGACGACCCAGGAGATCCTTGCCAGGAAAATCATTGCGGAAGGTGCCATTGACGGGGCGGATTACCTGTCACGGATTGAGGCTTACCGTGATTCACTGGACAAGGGCAGTGCGGTCGCCTGGGATTACCTGACCGAACCTGATACTTCCATGCACGTGGACTGGACGCCTTACCTTGGCCACCAGTGGGATATCCCTTCAGATACAACCTGCGATCTGAAACGTTTCCAGGAGATCAGCCAGGAGCTGCATGAAGTGCCTGACGGTTTCGTGCTGCAGAAGCAGGTTTCCAAAATCTGGGAAGACCGGCGCAAGATGGGCGCCGGCGCCATGGCGATCAACTGGGGATACGGTGAGGTCATGGCTTATGCCACGCTCCTGGATGAAGGTTTCAGCATCCGGCTAACCGGCCAGGATGTGGGCAGGGGCACTTTCTCCCACAGGCATGCCGTGATCCATGACCAGAAGGAAGGAGGCCGCCTGATTCCGCTGTTGAATCTGCAGAAGGAAAACAACCGCTTCTTTATCTATGACTCGTTCCTGTCGGAAGAGGCCGTGCTTGCTTTTGAGTATGGTTATTCCGGCACCAGCCCGAACACCCTGGTGATCTGGGAAGCACAGTTTGGGGATTTCGCGAATGGTGCCCAGGTCGTCATCGACCAGTTTATTACTTCCGGCGAACACAAGTGGGCGAGGCTGTCAGGTCTTACAATGCTCCTGCCTCATGGCTATGAAGGGGCAGGTCCAGAGCACAGTTCCGCGCGACTGGAGAGATACCTGCAGTTGTCTGCCGAACACAATGTGCAGGTCTGCGTGCCGACAACGCCGGCGCAGATTTTCCACCTGCTGCGTCGCCAGGCGATTCGGCCGTTGCGCAAGCCTTTGATCGTTATGACACCCAAGAGCCTGTTGCGTCACAAGGAAGCCATTTCATCTCTTGAAGACTTTGCGGGTGGTGCATTCCAGACAGTGATCGGTGATGCTCACGTAGAAGACCCGGCGGCGATAGATCGCGTGGTACTCTGCAGCGGCAAGGTCTATTACGACCTGCATGCCAAGCGGGTCGAAGAAAACCTTGGTAACGTCGCGATTATTCGCATCGAGCAACTTTATCCATTCCCAGAGATAGACCTGCAGGCGGCACTTAGGCAGTACCCGAACGTCAAGACGGCGGCCTGGTGCCAGGAAGAGCCAATGAACCAGGGCGCCTGGTACTCCAGTCAGCATCATATGAGACGTGTGCTGTTCGGTGTTTTCCCGGAACCATACCTCGCCTATACCGGTCGGGAAGCCTCGGCCGCGGCGGCAGCAGGATACATGTCACTTCATGTGCGGCAGCAGGAACAGCTAGTTCAAGACGCATTACATGGCACCAACGAGAGATAAGTCATGGTAGAAATCAAAGCCCCCCAGTTTCCAGAATCCATTTCAGACGGCGAAGTCGCCACCTGGCATGTGGCGGTTGGAGAGACCGCGCACAGGGACCAGGTACTGGTAGATATTGAAACCGACAAGGTAGTGCTTGAAGTGGTTGCACCGCAGGACGGCACGCTCACGGCTATTCACAAGCAGGAAGGTGACACTGTTCTGGCGGAAGAAGTGCTTGGTGAGTTTGAGCCTGGTGAAGTAGTAACGGACGCACCCGATGCGCCGCCAGCACCGATTGCCAAAGCTGAGGAAAGCTCACCTGCAGAGGAAACACCGGCCGGAGAAACCATTGCCAGCCCTGCTGCCAAGAAGATGGCAGAAGAAAATCGCATTGACGTGACCAGGATCTCCGGCTCCGGCAAGGGGGGGCGTGTCACCAAAGAAGACGTATTGAAGGCCGTTGCCGCGGTGGAAGGGCAGGCTTCTGAAAAGACAAGAGCTGCGCCAATGCCTGACCTGTCCGGTGCCAATAACGGAGACAGAATTGAACGCCGCGTGCCGATGACGCGATTGCGTGCCAGTATCGCCAGGCGACTCGTGGAGGCACAGCAGACAGCTGCCATGCTCACGACATTCAACGAAATTGACATGCAGGCGATTATGGACCTGCGGACCCGTTACAAAGATGACTTTGCGAAAATGCATAACGGCACACGGCTCGGCTTTATGTCGTTCTTTATCAGGGCAAGTGTGGAAGCGCTGAAACGTTTCCCTGCGGTAAACGCCTCCATTGATGGGGATGACATCGTTTACCATGGCTACCAGGATATTGGTGTTGCCGTGGGTTCACCACGAGGCCTGGTGGTCCCGGTTATCCGTGATGCAGACAGCCTGACCCTGGCCGAGCTGGAGGAACAGGTCGGTGAATACGGCAGGAAGGCGCAGGAAGGCAAGCTTTCCATCGATGAAATGACGGGTGGCACCTTTACTGTGTCCAATGGCGGAGTCTTCGGTTCGCTGCTATCGACACCGATTCTGAATCCACCCCAGACTGGCATCCTTGGTATGCACAAGATCCAGGAACGACCGATGGCCATCAATGGTGAGGTTGTTATCCGACCCATGATGTATGTCGCCTTGTCATACGACCATCGATTGATTGACGGTCAGGAAGCTGTTCGATTCCTTGTAACCATAAAGGACTTCCTGGAAGAACCAGCACGGATCCTTCTCGATCTGTAGGAGAGACAGACATGTCTACGGCATATGACGTAATTGTGATCGGCGCAGGCCCAGCCGGGTACCATGCCGCAATCCGCGCAGCCCAGTTGGGACTGAATACAGCCATTGTTGAAAAGTGGCTGGGTAAAGATAACAAGCCTGCCTATGGCGGAACCTGCCTGAATGTCGGCTGTATCCCTTCCAAAGCCCTGCTCGAAGCATCACACAAGTTTGTTGAGGCCCGTGATCACTTTGATGAGATCGGTATCCGGGTGAAAGAAGTAACTGCTGATGTGCCTGCCATCATGGCCAGGAAAGACGAGGTGGTGGGCAACCTGACGAAAGGCGTCGCAGGCCTGCTCAAGACCAACGGTGTGTCAACCTACGAAGGTACAGCAAAGCTCGGTGCGGGCAGGAAGATTACATTTACAGCTCATGATGGCAGCAGCGAAGAACTAAACGCTGGAAGCGTTATTATCGCCACCGGTTCGGTGCCCGTGGAAATCCCTCCCTGTCCGTTGACGGACGATCTCATCGTGGATTCAACCGGCGCCCTTGAATTCCAGGAAGTTCCCGACCGACTCGGTGTGATTGGTGCTGGCATTATCGGTCTTGAACTGGGCAGCGTCTGGAACCGTCTCGGCTCTGAAGTTGTGCTTCTTGAAGCGCTGGAAGACTTTCTGCCATCAGCTGATCAGCAGATAGCCAAGGAAGCGGCGAAACAGTTCAAGAAACAGGGTATGGATGTACGGCTTGGTACGCGGGTAACCAGCACCGAGGTAAAAGACGGCAAGGTGACTGTGCAGTATACCGATGCCGATGGAGACAAGAGCGAGGTCTTCGATAAGGTTATTGTTGCCGTTGGTCGCAGACCCTATACCGAAGAACTGCTGGCAGCTGATTCCGGTGTCACGATGGATGAGCGCGGTTTCGTTTTTGTTAACGATGTTTGCCTGACCGATGCACCCGGCGTCTACGCGGTGGGTGATGTGGTGCGCGGCCCCATGCTGGCACACAAGGGTATGGAAGAGGGCATTATGGTCGCCGAAAGGATTGCAGGACAGAAGCCACTGGTGAACTACGATCTTGTCCCCTCGGTTGTTTATACCCATCCCGAGATCGCCTGGGTTGGCAAGGCAGAACAGACCCTCAAGAGTGAGGGTGTCGATTACCAGGTCGGCAGTTTCCCCATGGCGGCCAGCGGCCGAGCCATGGCAAACAACGACACCGACGGTGTGATCAAGGTGATTGCCGACAAGGAAACCGATCGAATCCTCGGTATCCATATCATCGGTGCCCAGGCATCGGAGATAATCGCTGAGGCGGTCATCGCGATGGAGTTCGGCGCAAGCGCTGAAGATCTCGGTCTCACCATGTTTGCGCACCCGACCCTGTCAGAAGCTCTGCACGAGGCGGCGCTGGCCGTTTCAGGGCACGCGATTCACGTTGCCAACAGAAAGCGCAAGAAGTAAACCCAGCTAAAGAACAACTTAAACCAGACATTACAACCAGAAAAAGGATCAGAGTTTATGAACCTTCATGAATACCAGGCGAAACAGCTGTTTGCTGAGTATGGCCTGCCGGTATCCAGGGGATTTGCAGTCGATACGGCGGATGAAGCTGTTGCTGCAGCCAAGGAGATTGGTGGAGACAAGTGGGTGGTTAAAGCCCAGGTACATGCCGGTGGGCGTGGCAAGGCTGGCGGTGTAAAGCTCGTCAGTTCGGATGATGAAATCCGCGATTTTGCCAACAAACTCATCGGTACCAACCTCGTTACTTTCCAGACCGACGAGAAAGGCCAGCCGGTCAGCAAAATATTTGTCGAAGCGTGCACGGATATTGATCGTGAACTTTACCTTGGTGCGGTTATTGACCGTTCTACACGCCGGGTGACATTCATGGCCTCCACTGAGGGCGGTGTTGAGATTGAAAAGGTCGCAGAGGAGACGCCAGAGAAAATTTTGCAGGCGACGATTGATCCGATGACCGGAGCCTGTCCATTCCAGGCCCGTGATATTGCTTTTCAACTGGGTCTTGAAGGTAAACAGATTAACCAGTTTGCCAATGTCTTCATGGGCCTCGCCAAACTGTTCCAGGACTGCGATCTCAGCCTGATCGAGATTAACCCTCTCGTGATTACAACCGATGGTGACGTCCATTGCCTGGATGCCAAGCTTTCGGTTGACGGCAATGCGCTGTACAGGCAGAAAAAGCTGTCGGAAATGCGAGATCACAGTCAGGAAGATGAGCGCGAAAACCAGGCTTCAGAGTTTAATCTCAACTACGTGGCCCTCGAAGGTAACATCGGTTGCATGGTTAACGGTGCGGGTCTTGCGATGGGTACCATGGATCTGGTCAAACTCCACGGTGGCCAGCCAGCCAACTTCCTGGACGTGGGTGGCGGAGCCACCAAGGAAGCGGTAAGCGAGGCTTTCAAGATCATTCTTTCCGACGACGGCGTTAAGGCCGTGCTGATCAACATCTTCGGCGGTATCGTTCAGTGCAACATCATTGCTGACGGTATCATCGGTGCTGTTAAAGACGTGGGAGTCAATGTGCCTGTTGTTGTGCGTTTCGAAGGAAACAATGCTGCGCTGGGCGTGAAGACGCTGGCGGAAAGTGATGTGGATATTATTGCTGCAACGAGTCTCACGGGCGCTGTTGAGCAGGCAGTTAAAGCGGCAGGAGGTGCAGCGTGAGTATTCTTGTTAACAAGGAAACCAGGGTTATTTGCCAGGGCTTCACCGGTTCCCAGGGAACCCTGCACTCAGAGCAGGCTATTGCCTACGGCACCAAAATGGTTGGCGGTATCACGCCAGGAAAAGGCGGTCAGGAACATCTTGGCCTCCCTGTCTTTGACACGGTCCGCCAGGCGGTTGAGGAAACCGGTGCTGAAGCGTCTGTTATTTATGTGCCGGCTCCGTTTGCGAAGGATGGCATTCTTGAAGCTGCTGCCGCCGGTATCAAGCTGATTGTTTGTATCACTGAAGGGGTGCCCACGCTGGACATGCTGGTCGCCAAGGCGAGCCTCGATGCCCAGGGTGTGCGCCTGATCGGCCCCAACTGCCCGGGTGTCATCACACCGGGAGAGTGCAAGATCGGTATTATGCCGGGTGATATCCATCTCCCCGGCAAGGTTGGCATCGTATCCCGATCCGGGACCCTGACCTACGAGGCAGTAAAGCAGACCACCGATCTCGGCTATGGCCAGAGCAGTTGTGTTGGTATTGGCGGTGACCCCATTCCGGGCAGTAATTTCATCGATATTCTCGGCATGTTCGAGGAAGACCCGCAGACTGAAGCGATTGTCATGGTGGGTGAAATCGGTGGAACGGCTGAAGAAGAGGCGGCGGAGTTCATCAAGAGCAACGTGACCAAGCCAGTTGTCGGCTATATTGCCGGTGTCACGGCGCCCCCCGGCAAACGCATGGGACATGCCGGTGCAATCATTGCCGGCGGAAAGGGTACCGCAGACGAGAAATTTGCTTCGCTTCAGGCTGCCGGTGTCACCACCGTGAAGAGTCTGGCTGATATTGGCAAAACCCTGCAGGAAGTGACTGGCTGGTAACAGTCCCCGGGTACCGGGCGTCGATGCGACGCCCGGCTATTCCCCTTGAAATTCCGGATTCACGCCCCAATCTCCCTGAGAGTGTTAAAACTTTCGGGATCCTCATGACTACCGCACAAAAAGAAACCATGGGTTTTCAGTCAGAAGCCAAACAGCTTCTGCACCTGATGATTCACTCTCTTTACAGTAACAAGGAAATTTTTCTCAGGGAGCTTGTCTCCAATGCCAACGATGCCATCGACAAACGACGGTTTGCCGCCCTGTCGGACGCGACTTTGCTGGAAGAGGGGGTTGAACTCGGCATCAACATAGATGTCGATGAAGAGGCGAATACCATCACCGTTACGGACAACGGAATTGGCATGACCCGTGATGAGGCTGTTTCCCACCTTGGTACCATCGCAAAATCCGGTACGGCACAGTTCCTGGATTCCCTGACCGGGGACCAGAAGAAAGATGCTCAGTTGATCGGTCAGTTTGGCGTGGGCTTCTACTCATCTTTCATTGTCGCAGATGAAGTCACCGTTGAATCGCGCTCGGCCACCGCCGGTGCTGATGAGGGCGTTCGCTGGCGTTCAGCGGGTGAGGCTGAGTTCGACGTGGAGACTATCACACGCGATGAAATCGGTACTTCCGTCACGTTACACCTCAAGTCTGATGAGGCGGAGTTTGCCAGTGGCTGGCGTTTGCGCAGCATCGTAAAGAAGTATGCAGATCACGTCGCAGTTCCCGTACGCATGCTTGAGCAGGCTACAGAGGAAGGAGCAGAACCCGACTATGATGTGGTAAACACAGCAAAGGCACTGTGGACCCGTTCCCGAAATGATGTCAGTGAGGATGAGTACAAGGAATTTTACAAGCTGGTCTCCCATGATTTTGCAGACCCACTAATCTGGAGTCATAACCGGGTGGAGGGCAAGCTCGAGTACACCAGTTTGCTCTATATCCCGGCAAAGGCACCATTTGACCTGTACCACCGGGAGTCACCCCGTGGTCTCAAGCTTTACGTGCAGCGTGTCTTCATCATGGATGAGGCGGAACAGTTCCTGCCGCTTTACCTTAGGTTCGTCCGCGGTGTGGTGGATTCCAGTGACCTGTCGCTGAACGTATCCCGGGAAATCCTGCAGAAGGATCCAACCATCGATTCAATGCGCAGTGCGTTGACAAAACGTGTGCTGGACATGATCGAAAAGCTTGCATCGGACGAAGAACAGTACCAGGCATTCTGGGATGAGTTTGGTCAGGTGTTAAAAGAAGGTCCGGCGGAAGACTTTGGCAACAGGGAAAAGATTGCCGGGCTCCTGCGGTTCGCAACGACTATCTCGGAAGGGGCAGTGCAGAACCAGTCTCTGGCTGGCTATGTTGGGCGCATGAAACCGGAACAGGACAAGATCTATTATGTCGCCGCAGAAAACTACCACACAGCGGCTAACAGTCCGCATCTTGAAATATTCCGCAAGAAAGGGATCGAAGTCCTGTTGCTGCATGACCGTATTGACGAGTGGTTGGTCAGTCATCTGGCCGAGTTTGATGGCAAGGCATTCCAGGACGTCGCCAGGGGAGAACTTGATCTGGGAGACCTCGAAGATTCCGACGACAAGGCTGAACAGGAAAAGGTCGAGGAGACCTACAAGGGGCTGGTAGAGAAAATCCGGGAGTTGCTCTCTGATTCCGTATCCGATGTTCGGATGACGCATCGCCTGACAGACTCGCCAGCCTGCCTGGTCGTGAGCGAAGACGATATGGGTATGCAGATGCGCCGTGTTCTGGAATCAGCGGGGCAAGCGGTGCCGGAAAGCAAACGGATCTTCGAGCTTAATCCCGGGCACCCGCTTGTGCAGAAGTTAAACGATGAACCGGATATGGATCGATTTAACGACCTTGCCATGGTGCTTTATGATCAGTCGATGCTGGCCGAGGGCTCACAACTGGATGAGCCGGCGAACTATGTATCGCGACTTAACAAACTGCTGCTTGAATTGTCTGCTTGAGGTTATTCTTCTGAAGCAGATTCAGTAGGCTGGTAAGCGCTGCCAGTGTGTTGTTCATGCTGGCTTTCGCGCAGATTACCGATTACCGACTCGAGAGCGCGGCTGAACAAAAGACCGTCACTGATGATATTGACGGTGCCGTCCCTTAGTTCGCGTGCCAGACCTAGCCTGGTTTTCTCGACTACCTTGACGCCCTGGCGGTTCACGAAAATGAATTTGTCGATAGCGTTGATTTTTGCGGCCAGTTTGCAGCGCGTGTTGTTGTCATCTTCACCGGCAAACTCAACCCAGACGCCAACACTCAGCGTGTCGACCTGCTTCATGTAAGGATCGTCCTCCGCCATTTCATCGTCCTGGGCGTGCGTGGCCTCTTCGGCTTCCTCTTGTCCTGCTGCGGGCTCACTCGCTTCCGGGGCAGGTATACTTATGGGGACGCCAGGATCTTCAGGGGTTTCGATCTGTTGTTCGTCTGACGACCCGGTGTCGTGATCTTCTGTCTCGCTGGCAGCGGCTTCGCTGTCACTTTCTCCTTCGTCTTCACCCGCTTTAAGGAATCTCACTGCCGGCTCTTCGGATTCCTCCGGCGCGTCTTCCTCATCTGTGGCTGTTTCAGCAGCTTCATCTACTATTGACTCAGTGACTTGATTTTCCGCGTCAGTATCAGACGCTGAAGCTTCTTCGTCCGCTGAATCTTCTTCCAGAGCGTGGAAAGTTTCATTTTGTACCTGCTGCAGCTGCTCAATCAGTTCATCGATTTCCGGTTTCCCGATACTGGCAATTCGAAAGGCTTTGCGCAGGTTGTTGAGTAATCTTGGGTTTACCGTTGCCAGGCGATCCCGGTCTCCACCTTCCTCGTGGGGCTGAACGCTCCATAGCAGAACGTCGATGGTATTGATTGCCTGTTTCCAGGCGTTGCCGCCGGGGCCTTCCTTAAGTACCAGCATGACCATGAATTTATGGAACGGTCCTTTTAGCAGTTCCTCGACAGATGCATGCAGTTCCCGGCCGAGAATTCTTTCCTCGATCTACTGCGTGACCAGTTCATGGATGTCATCCAGTCGCTCGTTTCTTTCCTTGGCTTTAAGGATTCGTTGTTCGAGCTGCCGCGTTTTGGCGGCTTCTTCAGCCTTAAAGTTGCGGAAGTCTTCGATCAGGTCGATAAACAGCTGATTGTCGTTCTGGTAGGCAACGATCTGGTCAACCTGTTCGCGGATTTTCTGGTAAAGCGGGTCTTTCTCCAATGCTTCGACTTGAGTCCAGCCGATTCCAGCTGAAGCGAATTCGTTCAGGATAGTCCGTGCCGGGTGACGTTCGTTGTTGAAGAACTCTACATCCTTGAGTGCAACCTTGATGATCGTAATCTGGGTTCGGCCAATCAGTTCCTTGATGGGAATAGGTACTGACGGGTCTTGCCAGATGGCCTCATAAAGCAGGTTGACGAGGTTGATGATGTCCGAGGACTGCCGGTCCACGGCGTTAACGACGTTTTCATCCTCCTGACTTTCCAGCAGGAACTCACCGAGCGATTGGGAGATGTCCAGCTTCTCCACATCTTACATGGAATTGGGAATCGCTTCGCTGCTGGTAGAAGTGTTCAGCTTTTCCTGGATACTGGACAGGATTTCCATCAGCTTGGCCTGGTCTACCATCTGGACGGTCTGGCCTTCCTGTGGCTGGAATGGCTGCATGGCCTGGGCGGGGCCGCCAGCGCTACTGACTGCTGCTCCATCTATACCTTCCTGGAGCAGGGAAGGGACCATCGATGCGGGAACAGCCACCATATCCGGTGGCACAACCTGGCCACCTTCACCGATAAACGTCGCGCCGCCGCCGGTCATTCCACCACCTGCAGGTACGCCCGCGATACCGGGGGCGCCGCCTGCTGACGGTCCAGTTCCGCCTCCAGCGCCGGTAGCGTTTGTGCTTCCAGGTGGTGAGGTCGGCGGCGGACCGAAGGGTGTGCCGGTCGACTCACTGCTGCTTGAGGGTTCATCAAAGTGCAGGAGGTTCTGCATCATTGA
>JADHNI010000052.1 GCA_016779585.1 Pseudomonadales bacterium | reverse complement strand
AACGATTCGCCAGGAGCAACTGGATGAACTGAACAGATTGATCAGGGAAGCCTCCAAGTCGCTCTCCCCTGACGATGTACATCAGCTTGAGGTGTTGCTGCAACGCAGGGAAAGGGTATCCTCGGCACCTACCTGGCCTGCCGATGTCAGCACATTTCAACGCTTTCTCCTGTACATCATCATCCCGCCACTCGCCTGGGTTGGCGCAGCCTTGGTCGAACTGGTCGTCGAAGGTTTCCTTGGCGGATGACTACTGACAGAACCCTGGCAACAGCCTTCATGTAAAGTTTCACAGTCAATTGGGAGAGAAGTCATGATCCAACTAGTAACGCTGCCACCGGCATTTGGTCTTCGAAACGTCAGCCCCTTCTGCCTGAAAGCGGAGATGGCCATGAAATACCTCGGGGTGGAATTTGAACATGTCATCGAACAGGACCCCAGGAAAACGCCCAAGGGGAAGTTACCTTACATGGTGATTGAAGGTGAGAAGATCGCGGATTCGGAACTCATCTTCGAGAAGCTGAATGAGATGAGCCAGGGAAAACTCTACGGAGATCTCACCCCCCAGGAAAAAGCAGTTGGTTTTGCTTTCACCCGTCTTGCTGAAGATCACCTCTACTGGCTCATGGTGGGCAGTCGCTGGCTGGACGATGACTGGTTTCCCAACGTGGTCAGCGGGTTCTTTGGTTTTGTACCCGGATTTATCCGTGAGTTTGCAGCACGCTCCGCACAGAAGGGTGTACGGGCTACGCTGCACCTGCATGGCCTTGGCCGACATACACACGAAGAACAGGAAGGCTTTCTCCGCCGGGACCTTGAATCCATCGCGGACGTGGTATCAGCCGAGAACTACATCGTCGGTGGTCGCCTGACGGCTTTCGATTTTGTGGTTGCCGACATGCTTTCCGGACTGATGGATAACGAGCCCGCCACCTGGGTATCCGAGATCGCCAACGGCTACCCTGCACTGCGCCACTACCTGGAGCGCATCCAATCCGAAGCGGGTGTGTCCGGCAAGTAGGCTGCCGAAAAACTGTGATAGCCTAGCCGTTCATTTTCGAAGTTTAAGAACAACTATGGATCTCTCCTTTGGCCCGGAATACGAGGAATTTCGCACCGAGGTACAGCAGTTCATTGCTGAACACGGCAGCAAATCACCCCGCCAGGGTGGCGCACGCGATAAAGAAGCCATCGCCTGGCAGAAAGTCCTGATAGAACACGGTTACGCTGCCAGGACCATCCCGAAAGAATATGGTGGATTTGGTGCAGAACCCGACATCATCAAGTCGCGCATCATCGCCGAGGAATTTTCAAAGAACCAGATCAACACCGGGCTCGGCGGCCAGGGGATCTCCATGCTGGTCCCGGTCCTGCTGGAGATGGGCACCGAAGAACAGAAACAGGAATTTATCAGGCCAACCATTCACGGCGAAATGATCTGGTGCCAGGGCTACTCTGAACCTGGTGCCGGTAGTGACCTCGCCAGCCTCTCAACGAAAGCTGAACTTGATGGCGACGAGTGGGTGGTGAACGGCCAGAAGATCTGGACCAGCACCGCGCATCTTGCCGACTGGATATTCTGCCTGGTGCGCACCGAACCGGAAGCGCCGAAACACCAGGGCATCTCGTTCCTGCTTTTCCGCATGGATACCCCCGGCATTGAAGTACGTCCCTTGGTCGATATGACAGGTGATGCCAACTTCAACGAGACCTTCTTCACCGACGTTCGAGTACCGAAGCACCAGATCGTCGGCCAGCGGGGCCAAGGCTGGCAGGTAGCCAACGCTATTCTCGGCCATGAACGTGGTTCGCTGGCGCCACCCGATGCTGCACAGACCAGGCTGAACGGCGTCAGGAAACTGATGGAAACAGAAACGGTCGGGGGCGAAAAACTGATCGACAATCCTGTTTACCGTGACCGGTTGATGAAATTGCAGGGGCGGGTGCTCGCCATGAAGTGCAACGACATACGCCTTTTGTCAGCAAGGATCAACAAAACCCAGGACGCAAAACTCGCCGGTATGATCGTGAAGCTGCAGGGCACTGAACTGCGTCATGAACTGGAAGCCCTCGCAATTGATGTCATGGGGGAAATTGGTCTTGCCTATGGTGACAATCCTTACCTGCGCGGTAACGGCAGCTGGCAGTACCAGTACATGTATTACCTCGGATTGATCATCGGCGGGGGGACCTCGCAGATTCAGAAGAACATTATCAGCGAGCGCGGCCTCGGCATGCCGAAAGAGCCGAAAATCGAGAAGAAGGCGTAGGAGGGTTTATGGAATTTGGATTATCTTCAGAACAATCCCTGCTCCAGGATTCAGTCACGCGTTACCTGTCGGAGCAACTACCGCTGGATGAAGTACGCAAGGTTGCCTCCGGTGACGTCAATGATGCCGCGGTATGGCAGGGACTTGCTGACCTGGGCATACCTGGCCTGCTCGTTTCTGAAGCCAACGGAGGACTCGGGCTGGGCAGCCTCGACGCCGCCGTGGTATCTGAAGCACTTGGCTATCACGTTACCCCGTCGCCGTTCCTCAGCTCTGCCGTGATTGCACCGGTGGCATTGCAAACCGCGGGTCGCTGTGAGGACCTGCTTGGCAGTGTAGCCACAGGCGAACTCAGAATCGGTGCCGCACTTGCCGAGGGGATCGGTGCACGTGCTGATGCGGGACTCACTGCGAACGGCAACACACTGAATGGCAAATCGTTGTTTGTGCTGGATGTGGATGCAGACCAGTACCTGGTAGCAACGTCGGATCGCAAACTCTACCTTGTCGCAGCAGACGCAGCCGGACTGTCACGCTCACCCCTTTCCACGATTGAGAAAACCCGTTCCACCTGTGAACTGAACTTCAGCAATGTCGACGCCACCCTGGTCAGTGAAGACCCCGGCGTTTTTGACAAGACCTGGGATGCTGCCCTGGTAGCCGTCGCTGCTGACACCCTGGGAACCGCGCAGTCCGCGCTCGACCAGGCAGTGGTCTACGCCATGCAACGGGAACAGTTCAATCGCGTGATTGCCTCGTTCCAGGCTGTTAAACACATGTGTGCGGAAATGGCGGCAGAACTGGAACCCTGCCGCGCCATGGTCTGGTATGCCGCACACGCGCTGGACGAGATCCCCGAAGAAGCCACCATGATGGCCTGTCATACCAAGGCACACCTGTCAGAGGTTGGGCAGTTTGTTACCCGGACTTCAACTGAAGTGCATGGCGGTATGGGCTTTACGGATCTGGTCGGCCTGCACTACTGGTTCAAGCGCGCAGGTTTTAATCGGCAGATCCTCGGCTCCCCGGAGTTACTCCGGGAACGCGCGCTCAGCGTTACAACACTCGCTGCCTGAGGCCATGACCAGGAACCCTGCTAGGAAATAGTGCCGGACGCCTTCAATGACGCAGTGCGTTCGGCGTCAATCCCCAGCGAATCGAGCACCGAATCCGTGTGTTCACCATGGGCCGGTGCAGGTCTGCCCGGTTCAAGTGCTTCACCACCAAATCTTGCCGGTGATTTAAAAACACGAACCTTGCCCATCAGGGGATGCTCCTGAACCTCAACAGAGCCGTTTGCAGCAAGCTGCTCCTGGGCAAGCGCTTCATCCAGGGTATGGCACTTGGCACAGGGAACCCCATTTTCCTGCAACCTTTGCAGGGCCTCTTCCGTTGTCAGTTTTGAAAAAGCTTCAGCCATGATGGCTCGATATTCCTCGAAGTTCACCATCAGCTTCTCCAGGGAGTTAAATCGTTCATCGGTCAACAGCGACTCCAGCTCCAGGGCTTTCATCAGTCCGGCTCGCTGCCCGTCCGTCGCCGCTGACATGGTCAGCCCACCATCACTGGTCAGGGTCAGTTCGTACAGGAGATCAGACAAGAGTGGCTGGACTTCAATGTCGTCATCCAGGAGCGTGTGATTCTGGTAAGCATCGGGAAACAGGAAGAACATGCCGGCATCCAGCATGGAAAGATCAATATGCTGACCCTCACCCGTGCGTTCACGGACATAGAGGGCCGTGGTGAGCGCCTGGCAGGCAGTATAAGCCGTCAGCTTGTCGCACATCAGGTTCTTGATGAACTGCTGGTCGTCCATGCCCTGCGCAGAGGTCATCCCGGAATGCGCCTGGATCACAGGGTCATAGGCTGGCGCTGAACTGAGTGGACCCGACGTACCGAATCCGGATATCGCCATGTAAATCAGCTTTTCGTTTGCAGCGCGCAGTTGCTCACTGCCCAGGTTCAGCTTATCCATGACACCGGGGCGAAAGTTGTGCACCAGCACATCCACGTTGGCCACCAGTTCCCGGATCAGTTCCTGCCCCGTTTCTTCCTTGATGTTGACACGGATGGATTCCTTGCCGCGATTACAGTTGGCAAACAGCGAAGAGATGCCACCTTTGCTGGTGCCGATATATCGCATGGGGTCCCCCATATCGGTGGGCTCCACCTTGATCACGCGGGCGCCCTGTTCGCCCAGCATCATGGCCGCCAGCGAGGCGGTAATCATGGTGGAAAACTCAAGAATGGTGACCCCTTCGAGTGGCTTCATGCTGTTCTCTCTCGTTGACTGGTTTACGACAGACGATATCCTACATCTCCCGACACAAAAAATGCGACAACACTGTGACAGACTACTCTCCCCTTCCCGAACCCATGCGCGAACCCAAAGCTGCTACCGAGGCAACCCGCAAGGTGCAGCAGTCTTTTAAGGACAAGCTGAACTTTGAAGACCGGCAGAGCTTCGCCGACGCCGAGAAGGGATTTATTGCGACACTGTCACCACTGACGATTGCGCACGATCGATCCAGTCGACCTGCTTACGACCTGGAGACACCTCTGTCTTTCCTGGATGGTGACGCACCGGATACGGTGAATCCTTCCCTGTGGCGCCAGGCGCAACTGAACGCACACTACAATGGACTCTATGAGGTCACCGACGGGATCTACCAGATCAGGTCGTTTGATATCGCCAACATGACCCTGGTCCGGGGGGACACGGGCTGGATCATTATTGACCCTCTCACCTCTTCAGAAACCGCCAGGGCGGGCCTTGAACTTGCAAACCAGCACCTGGGGGAAAGGCCGGTCACGGGCGTCATTCACACACACAGTCACGTCGACCATTTCGCCGGTGTGCTGGGCGTCATTACGCACGAGCAGGCCGCCTCCGGCGAGGTTCCCGTACTAGCGCCGAAAGACTATGTGCAGGAAGCCCTTTCTGAAAATGTGCTTGCCGGTAACGTCATGGGGCGCCGCGCTACCTATATGTATGGCAACCTGCTGAAACCCTCACCCACCGGTTTCGTCACAACAGGGCTGGGAGCTTCCCTGTCCATGGGATCAACGGGCTTTGTACTGCCTAACGATATTATTAAGGAGACAGGGGAAACCCGAACCCTGGATGGCGTGGAAGTCGAATTCCAGATGACAATGGGCACGGAAGCACCAGCAGAAATGGTCTTCTACTTCCCGCAGTTCAAGGCCCTGTGCATGTCCGAAATCACCTCACATCACCTGCACAATGTGTACACACCACGCGGCGCACAGGTGCGCGACGCGCTCGCCTGGGCAGACCAGCTCAACGAATCCATTGACCTCTTCGGAGACAGGCTGGAAATCCAGTTTGCCTCGCACCACTGGCCGATCTGGGGGCGGGAAGCAGCTGTGCGCTACCTGGCAAAACAGCGCGACCTGTACAAATTCATACATGACCAGACCCTGCGACTGGCCAACATGGGTTACAACAAGGAAGAGATTGCCGAGCAGATTTCCCTGCCTGACTCCCTGGGTCTGGAGTTTTACAACCGGGATTACTACGGGACACTTTACGCCAATGCGAGAGCTGTTTATGTGAAATACCTGGGCTTCTTTGACGGCAACCCGTCAACCCTGCATCCGCTGCCACCGGTAGATGCCGCGAACCAGTATGTCCGGTACATGGGGGGTCCTGAGTCGATCCTTGAAAAAGCGAAGGAGGATTTTGCAGCCGGTAACTATCGCTGGGTTGCTGAGGCACTGAATCATGTCGTCATGCATGACCCTGAGCAGACTGAAGCGCGCGCCCTGCTGGCGGATACCCTGGAACAACTGGGTTACCAGTCGGAATCTGCACCCTGGCGTAACTTCTATCTCTGTGGCGCGCTGGAACTGCGTGAGGGTCTGCCCGGCGGGTCCATGTATGCCGCCAGTGCCGGTATGGTTGCAGCCATTCCGCTGGAGAACATTTTCCAGGTGATGTCAGTTCGCCTCAATGCTGAGCGTGCAGATGGTGTTGTGCTGAAGCTCAACCTGGCGTTCACGGATGCAGAGAAGACCCTGCTTGTCATCGAAAACAGCGTCCTGCATGCCTTTGTTGGCAGGCAGGCTGATGACGCGACGGCAACTTTGGAGATCAGCGAGCTGAATTTTAAACTGCTGATGTCCGGGCAGGCGGATGGCGCTACACTGCTGGGTGACGGCCAGTTAAAAGTTGATGGTGATGCCGGGGCCCTGTTGCAGCTATCTGGCCTGTTCGACCAGTTCGAACGACGATTCCCGCTGGTCACCCCGAGAAAACCATTTTAGGAGCAAGATATGGCCGAGTACGGTGCACTGATTTTCCCAACGGATTACTCCATTCATCCCGTCACGCTGGCAAAGGCCATCGAGGAACGCGGGCTGGATTCCATCTTTTCCCCTGAGCATACCCACATTCCCGCATCACGGCGAACGCCCTATCCTGCTGGCGGCGACCTGCCAAAAGAATACTCCCACACTTATGATCCTTTTGTTGCGCTGGCCGCGTGTGCGGGCGCCACGGAGCGCATCAAACTGGGTACTGGAATCTGTCTGGTGGTTGAGCGCGATGTGCTGACCCTGGCGAAAGAGATCTCGTCCATTGATCGAATCTCAGGCGGCCGTTTTATCCTGGGTATCGGTGCGGGATGGAATGCCGAGGAGATGGAAAATCACGGTATCGACTACAACACCCGCTGGAAGGTTGTACGGGAGAAGATCCTCGCCATGCGTGAAATCTGGACGAAAGAAGAAGCTGAGTTTCACGGCGCGTTTGTTGATTTCGATCCTGTGTGGTCCCACCCGAAACCCATTCAGGAAGGCGGCCCTCCCGTGCTGATGGGGGCAACGTCAAAATGGAGCTACGACCGCATCGCCGAATACTGTGATGGCTGGCTGCCTATTGCGGGCCTTGAAGGAGAACACATTCCGGAAATCAAAAAAGCCTGGAAAAATCGCGGCCGCAATGACCAACCGCTTCTGGCCATGTTTGGCGTACCCCCGGATGAAGCCTTTATCACCGCGAAGCTGGAACAGGGATTCTCACACCTGGTGTTTGGCCTGCCACCGGAAGGTGAGGAGGTCGTCCTGCCGCTGCTGGATCAGTACGCAGCCATTGCTGAAAAAATGCGGGGTTGATAAAACGCCAATAAAAAAGGCTCCCAAGGGAGCCTTTTTAGATCAGGACGATGAATCCGTGATCAGAACGTCTTACCGATGGTGAAGACAATCGCTTCTGACTCATCGGGGTCACCGTCGTCATCCAACTCGTCAGACAGTTCATCGCTGCTAAGGATTGCGGCAATACCGAAATCAATTTCAGCCATGGACCAGCCGTAACCAAGCTCTATGTAATCCCCATCGAAGTCGTCACCGAAGGTTCCGTAGGTCGCGTAAAAGCCATTACCTGGATCAATCGTCAGGGCGAGGAAATCGTAGTCAGCGTCTGCGCCGAAACCGTCCCACTCACCAACCGAGTACTCCAGGCCAACCCAGGAATAACCCAGGTTCAGGTTGATTTCTTCGTAGGTATCATCGAACTCACCCGTGTAGTAATAACCGGTGAAGCCCAGAGAGGCAGAGAAACCACCCTCGGTTTCGATTCCGTACCCGAAATAACCATCCACTTCGACGCCATCACCAACATCAGCAGCCCACGTGCCGATGTAGAAACCACCGTTTTCGTAATCCATACCGGCGCTTGCAGAGGAATCTTTCTGCTTGATACCCCGGTAGTAATATTCAGATGCGAAGCCGACGTTGTAGGAAACCTCCCCCTCGGCATATGCACTGGTTGACATCAATGCGCTGGCTGATAACAGCGCCCCCGCAGCGACTTGAGTCAGTCTATTCATTTTCATTGGCTCCTGTTTGAACAAAGTAAGAAGGCCAACATTCACGCCTTCTTTCCACCCATCTAATTAGCAAACAGCGGGCCAACTTTTTTTATTAATAGAATCAGAAGGTTACTAAATTGGTGCACCTGCAAAACGGTGTTCGGCTCATAATTGGTGCGTTTTAAAGCACCATCTTGGTGCGCTATTCCGTGAGTGCGCCAGTATCGAGCTTTTGAACCTCGTTCAAGGAGCGTGTCAGCTCCAGGACCTCGGCGTTTCCAAGAACCCCGGGAGCGATTTCATACTTGAAAAACTTCACACCCCACCATTTCGGGGAATCGTCGGCAATGATTCGTACCTTTACAGGTGCTTCAGGGGAAACCTCAAACCGCTCGGGTGTGATCGAGATGATCTCGTAGGTTTTACCGCGGCTGTCCGCCAGAGAGATATCCCCGGTCGCCAGGCTGAAAGATTGTGCCTCTGCGGAAGAGACACTGAGCCAGGTCACAACCTGGGACCTGAGACGAGTATTTTTCTGCTGCCGGGACCGGACAGACTCAATAGTCACCTCGGTGATCTCGAGGTTGATGCTGCCCTCTGTGATTCTGTCACGGCTGAATGTGCCAACTGACGCTGGAACAGTAACCCAGCTTTGATCGTCCGGGGCTTTTTCCCAGCTGCCATCTGACTTCAGCCGAATACGTTCGCCCTCACGGGTTGTCGCGAACCTGTCATCAGAAACAAACTCCCAGCTGCCATCATCCTTGATACGCACTTCGCGACCATCGTCGCTGAGTACAATTTCGTCCGCCCTCGAAAATGCAGAGAGGAACAGGAATAGAACTGGAAACAACTTCACGCGGGGTCAGCTATCACTCAGGGGGGGTTCTATGGGATCCGGCGGAGGAGCATCCGCATCGGCAATCTCATCTATATTGGCGCCTTCTTCAGAGGCCACCACTTCCAGCACATCCTGCAGGCGGATCTCGGTAACAAGATCATCAATACCCTCCGCGAATTCAATCCCTTCAACGGTAAAAGCATTGGAACGAAGCACCCCTTCTTTCACGAGAGCGAACGGGTCGGCAACTTCATTGGCAAGCGCCTGGAATGCCGCCTCAAGCACACTTTCAATCTGGCCAGGTGTGGAGTTGTTGATGGCAAACGCCAGGAGCTCTGAGACCTGTGAGTAGGGAATATAGGCAAAACAGCGACGAATAATCGGTTCTGCATCAATTCGTTCACCCAGGGAAACACGAATCAGCTCCACCAACTGGCGCTGGTTAAGCATGGTTTCACACTGCTGCGCGATGTCATCAGCCAGCACACCCTCGTCAATCGCGATTCTGACGATTTCTGCCACATCGCCCGGTGTACTCGCAATGGCACCTGTCAGAACCGTCGCAGCTTCACCATAGTGATCACCAATCTCGCTGCGCAGAATGCTCTCCAGGGACGTACCCCGGTCAAGGGCTTCATGGAAGGTCTGGATGGATTCTGACAGCGTGATGCTGGCCATGCCCGGGAGACCCAGAGACAGTAAAGTGGCAAATGTAAACAGGCGTAATGTTTTCATAGCGCAGACTTTAGGCTGATGCCACCAACTCTGCAATAATCCAGATCAATGTTTTGCCTCAAATATGTAAGTGCTTCCTTACCACTCAGGGCTTCAACAATCGGTAACACCCGGTGCAACTGCACACACCAGGGGCAGCAGACCACCGTTCGTCACCAAAGCCTGTCGTTCGGTCTGCCGGTAGGGGGCTTCACTTCGCATGGCCCTGACTGCTGTATCTACAATCGCGCGCCTCACGCCCGGGCTGACTTCCAGCCAGTGACGGAGACCCAGGTGTAAAACAGTCTCCTGGACGTTTGGTTCATAGGGCGCGAGGCGTGCGAGTTTGCTCAGCACTTCATCCAGCTCCCCATCAATCTCAGCCTCGGAGAGCTTAAACCGTAGCAAATGCAACCAGCCTTCGGGACGATTGGGCGCGCGGCGGGTCAGCTCATCGATCAGTTCACGGCGGCGATTCGTGTCAGCCTCACTGCGAATCAGCAACTCAACAAGTCCGGTGTTGTGCGGATCAACGCTTGATGCAAAAACCAGTTGCTGCTCATCAAAGGTCCCACCGGTTTCGATAAGACGCATCGCATTGCGTTCCGCAGTTGCTGCAGTCAGCAGTGCAATCGACTGGATCAGCGAAACCAGAAACACCAGGGCCAGCAAAACTCTCATGCTGCCGACCTCACTCTGCTGGCACGAACAATCATCAGTATCGCCATCAACATGAAACTGACAAGGAACACAAAAGCCAGCAGCAGGACCTGGTTGAAACCCAGGGAGTTACCAGGTGTTACTGCACGCGCATAGTTTGTTGAAGCTTCTTCTTCAGTCATGCCCTCGAACCTTCCGAGCGCTGTGCTGCGAGCAAGCTTGAGTTTCTCGTATTCAAGGTACTCCTGGTCCAGGTTATTGACCCTGTCTTCAGCCTCTTTGATCCGGGCCTGCTGCCGCTTAAGATCAGCCCTGAGTGTTTTTATACGTTCTTCGAGGCGAGCGCCAAACGCCAGCAGTTCATGCTGAAGCTGATCCTCAAATTTCTGCCTTTCTGCCTGTGCGGCAAGCATCTTCTGGTGTTGCTCGCCGTAGCGACTGGCAAGGTTCGCGAGTCTCCCCTCATAGTTGTTCAGGTTCTGGGAGGCCCGAACCACGCCGGGTTCCCGAATAGCCCCGATTTCAGCCCTGCCCGCGGCCTCGAGTTGTGCCCGGAACTGTTCCTGTTGATTCAGCAGATTGGTATTGATTCACGGTATCGCAGACGTGAACCTTCAGATACCCGCAAACAGTATGCTGTTTGTCCTGGCCCTGGCACTGCCGCAGGCCCTGCTGACACAGAGGTCCAGCTGACACGAAATCGAGAATCAACTTTATCGACTTTTTTGGGGGAGGAAACAACATGCGAAAAGCAACAGCACTGATCCTGATCCTGCCGCTCTTCGGCACCGCAAAAGAACCAGCCTGGTTCAACACGGGCATGAACAACCGGGATATCGCCTTCTCACCATCGGGTGACGTCATGCTCACAACCATCATGGCGCCGAAGAACCTGCACAGCCTGATTGCCATGAGCGTAAAAACTAACGGCGACTGGTCTCCGCTCGAAGTTGTGCCTTTTTCCGGTCAGTACCCTGATATTGAGCCGGCGTTCAGCCCCGATGGTAGCTATCTTTACTTCGCCTCCAAGAGACCGGTGCCAGACGGCGAAGAAGCCAGCTGGGATATCTGGCGCGCTACTTATGACCAGGAAAACAACACGTTCGGCGAACCCAAAAATCTTGGCGCACCGGTAAACTCATCAGGAAACGAGTTTTACCCGTCACTGACGCGGGACGGCGTTCTCTATTTCACAGCAACCCGGGAAGGGGGTCTTGGCAAGGAAGATCTTTATCGGGCAACGCCCAATGATACGGGGCACTTCTCCTCCGTAGAAAACGTCGGTGCACCGGTTAACTCCGAGGCTTATGAATTCAATGCGTTTATCGACCCGGACGAGAACTACCTGATCTTTGGTTCGCAAGGGCGAGCCTCTGACATAGGAGGCGGCGACCTGTACATCAGCTTCAACAGCAACGGAGAATTCCAGGCACCTGTACTGCTTCCGGCGCCCATCAACACACCGAAACTGGATTACTGCCCCACGGTTTATGACGGCCGTTTCTACTTCACCAGTGAACAACCGGGCACCAACCTGCCGAAAAGCATGACCAGCATGTCAGACTGGTATACATCTCCGGGTAATGGGCTCGGTGACATTTACTCCGTCCACCTGGATCAATTGCTGAAGCAGCTATCTGCGTTATGATATCGGTCCGATTTCTGCTGGACTGATACCTCATGGCAACACTGATCCAACCTTTCGCTGAAGCACGTCCTGATGACATGGCCGTCAAGGATGAATTCGGGGAAACCAGCTGGAGCGACTTCAACAGTCGGGTTAATCAACTTATTCACGCCCTGCGTTCGGTTGGCCTCAAGGCCGGAGACACCTTTTCTGTTGTCAGCGGCAATCGGCGCGAATACATCGAGGCTTTTGCCGCTGCAGCACACGGCGGCTGGTTGCTGGTTCCCATCAACTGGCACCTGGTGCCGGAAGAAGTGGCCTACGTGCTTGCCGACTCTGGATCAAAAGCCCTGCTGGTCGATGCCCGCTTCATTGAACTCGGCGAGCGTACCCTGGAGCAGTCCGGGCGGCCCAACCTGGATGCTGTCGTCATCATGGGTGCAGAGGCTGATACATTTGCCGAAGAAACGACTTCCTTCTATACCTATGAAGATTTTCTCGCAGACCAGGATGACAGCGAACCGGCTGACCAGATGCTGGGTGGTCCCATGTTTTACACCTCTGGCACCACGGGCCATCCCAAAGGGGTAAAAGGTTCCATGTCACAAACCGGGGCACCGGTCGAAACGCTGAAAATGATCGGCGATGGTATGTCCGGCATGCTCAGTATCGAGCCCGGTGGACGCAGCCTGCTTGTGGGTCCGATCTATCATTCCGCGCAATGGGCTTTTTCATTCCTGCCATTACTTGCAGGTTCCAGCATAGTGATGCGCCACAAGTTTGATGCCGCGGAAACAGTACGTCTTATCGACGAAGAACAGATTACCAACACGCACCTGGTACCGACCCAGTTTACGCGGATGCTGCGACTGGATGATGAAGACAAAGCAGCTTACAGGGGTGACAGCCTGAAGATCGTCTGGCACGGCGCGGCGCCCTGTCCTCCTGAAATCAAACGCCAGATGATTGACTGGTGGGGTCCTGTGGTTTGTGAGTATTACGGTTCAACAGAGGGTGCAATCATCACCACCGTGACCTCCGAGGAATGGCTTCAGCGACCGGGGACCCTTGGCAAACCTACACCCATTACCGAGATCATCGTGGTCAAGGAAGATGGTTCACGGGCTGAAACCGGGGAATCCGGCAGCCTGTATGTCAGAAACCTGATGGGTTCCGACTTCCAATACCACAATGATCCAGAAAAAACTGAGAACGCGCACCTGGAACCAGGTGTGTTTACCTTTGGTGACATCGGTTACCTGGATGAAGACGGCTACCTGTACATGAGCGATCGAAAGATCGACATGATTATCTCAGGTGGTGTGAACATTTATCCGGCTGAAATCGAAGCCGTCCTGATCAGCCACCCGGCGGTGCTGGATGCTGCCGTTTTCGGTATCCCGAACGATGAGTTCGGGGAGGAAGTCAAAGCGGCTGTGGAACTGGCAGCCGGCATCAAACCCGAACCGCAACTGGAAGAAGACCTGATCGCACACTGCCGGGAACGCCTGGCAGGTTTCAAGACACCTAAGTCCGTGGACTTCGATGCAAGCCTGCCACGTCACCCAACCGGCAAACTGCTGAAACGCCTGCTGCGGGACAAGTACTGGGAAGGCACAGGCCGGACGATCTGACTCAGTATCCTGAGAAGTCGAGATCGACCAGCGGTACGCCCTGCTCAAGCAAGGGTTGCCTGCCGGTCATGTAGCGCTGTGCCGTGTCGTATTCCAGGTTGTTCACGTCCATAAAGGCGTGAACAACACCATAGAAGCTGAATTCGCGCAGTCGAAGCAGGTCGGACATGTGATCCAGCATCAGCGCTTCCACCCGGTGACGCTTCTCGTAGCCTGAAAGAAACAGATCCAGGAACTTTTTCACTTCAGCGATTCGATCCGCTTCTTCTTCCGCAAGTAAAGCAATGCCAAACACCAGGGTGGCAAGGTCGTAACCAAACCACGCGTACAGGCAGTCATCAAAATCAAAAAAGGTGAGCTTGTCGCCATCGACCAGGAAATTACCGGGATGCGCATCGCTGTGAATCAGGCCAAAGACGGAAGGATCCGCCGACAGGGTTTTCAGCACGGCCATCAGTTCATCAGCGCGAGCGAGAATGAGTTCCTGCTCAGCGGGTATGCGCTCATGAAACTGGTGGTTGTCATCAGCGAGCCAGTCCTGCCTCGGGTAGCGCGGCTTGAAACCGGAGGCCAGTCGATGAAAAAGACCAATGGCTTCGCCCCAGGATGTGATGACAGCATCGTCTATCGGCTGGCGAATCCGGGTCCCGATGGCTTGTTCAAACAGGCAGGCATGGTAACCCTCCAGTGACTCGATGAAGTTGCCACCAGGCAACCTGATTGGCGCAGCGACAGAGGCGCCCTGCTCCGAAAGCATGGATACAAATTCGAGTTCTCCCAGCAGTTGCTCTTCCGTTCGATTCGACTCATGAGTGACTCGCACTACCTGCCCGCCTACGGAGTAGACAAAATTCTCGAAACCTTCGAGGTCTGACATTTCACCAGACACATGGAGGAGCCGAAAAAGTTCGGTGCGAATATCATCGGTAAAAGCTTGCCTGACTTCCTGATGCACGGCTGACTTTACTTGGCTGGAGAAGTTGTCGATATTAGCGATTTCTCGGGGATTCACCAGCATGACCACCATTGGCCTAATCAGTCCCGGTGCCATGGGTGCCTCCGTTGGCGCGGCTGCGCTTGGCAACTGCGAGCAGGTGATCTGGGCCGGCGACAGCCGCAGCCCGGCAACACACCAACGAGCTGAGGATGCTGGGCTGACCGATTGCGACCAAATCGATCATCTGGTTGAGCGGGCCGACATCATTTTTTCTGTCTGTCCGCCACACGATGCGGAAAGTGTTGCGGAAACCGTATCGACGCAGGGATTCCGGGGTGTCTTCGTTGACTGCAACGCGATTTCACCGACAAAAACCAAACACCTCGCTGAAAGGTTTGAGCGCTTTGTCGATGGTGGCATTGTGGGTGGCCCCGCATGGCATGCAGACGCTGGCACCTGCCTGTATCTCTCGGGCGGTGAGGCGGCAGATATTGCCAACCTGTTTAGCGGTTCACCGCTGCATACCCATGTCATCTCAAGTGAAGTTGGCGCTGCTTCAGCAATGAAAATGGTCTTTGCCGCCTATACCAAGGGTTCAATCGCATTGCTGACCGCCATCCTGGGCACCGCAGATCATTTCGGCGTCAGGGACACACCGGAAGCGCAATGGGGAGAATCGTTTGCCGAACAGACCCGGCAAAGACTGACAGGTAGTTCCCACAAGGCGTGGCGCTTCGCCGGGGAGATGCGGGAAATCGCCGAGACATTTGCGGAAGCCGGGTTTCCAGCAGGATTCCATGATGCCGCAGCGGAGGTATTCGCGCGGTTGGAGGGATTCAAGGACGGCAACGCAGACAGTCTCGAAACGCTGCTGGAAGAGTTAAAACGTTCCTCATTACGCGCGTTGTGAGATCACCTGAGCGAGCATAACGCGCCCCCACCACCACGAAGTGAGGCCAAACAGGATGTTGGATACCAGCAGGGCAACAAATATCCCCGGGTATCCCCAGAAGTGATCAAAGACAAAAGCCATGGGCAAATAGACAACCACGGTTCGCGCGATGGACAGAATCGTCGGCGGCATGGGTTTACCCAATGCAACAAAAACAGAACCTGCAACCTGCCCCACTCCCAGCGGTCCAAAACTGATAGGAACGATCAGCAGGAAAAGCGCTGCCGCCTTGACCATCTGTGGCTCTTCATTGATCAGCGCAACCAGCGTGTCGCCGAATGGCCCCAGCATTGCCATGCACACCACACCCCAGAAAAGGCAGAAACCATAGGCCAGCTTCAGTCCTTCATGAATCCGGTCAACCTGCCGTGCACCCCAGTTCTGGCCCACAAACGGCGCCACGCTGGATGACAACGCACCCAGGATCATCATCAGCAACATTTCGAATCGAGAAGCTATACCGAAGGCCGCGACAATCTCATCGCCGTGGTTGGCCAAAAGTGCAAGCGTGATCCCCATGCTCACGGGACCAATCAGGTTGGAGAGCATGGATGGCAGCGCAATGTGCATGATGGATTTCGCTGAATCCATGAAGCCCCGGGTAATGTCAGAGGTCAGCATGATCTTTTCGCGCGCCACGAGGATCGCAAACGCGAAGATGCGAATCACCCCGATGAGGACAAAGCCATAGGCAGACCCCATCAACCCCTGCGCCGGAACACCAAAAAGGCCAAAAATCAGGACAGGTGACACAATGAGCTGCACACCGGAGGTAATGGTCATGATGTAGCCCGGAGCCTTGGCAATACCCAGCGCACGAAGCACGGTGCTGCTGACCATGGGCAGCGTGAAGGTAAAGAGCCCGAATACCACCCAGATTTCTGCGAAGTCGACCACCAGGCGCAATACTTCTCCCTCGGCACCCATGGAACTGTACAGAAACTCAAGGAAGAAAAAGGTGGAGCCACTTAACGTAAACGTCAGCAGCAGGGTCAGGAACGCCGTGTGCGTCGCAATGCGTTTTACCTGCTCACGATCACCCGCGCCTTCTGCCCGGGCAACAAGCGAGGAAGCACCAATCCCCAACCCCATGGACACGCTGGTCAGGGCCATAATGACCGGGAACATGAAACTGTAGGCGGCGAGTTCTCTCGCACCAAGAATGCCGATGTAGATCGTTTCAATCATCGATGCGAAGATCATCGATGACACACCCAGGAAATAGGGAATCGTCATCCGCGTCAGCTGGGTGCCGACGCGGCCCTGGGTCAGATCATAAATTGCCATGCCAGGCGCGCCTGGAAATCAGTCCTTGGCGACTTCCAGCATCTCGGGAATTTCAGTGAACTTGACACGCGGCCGACCCTGCTCTTCACCCTTCGCGAGCTCTGCCTCATCGATACGAGACCATTCCGAGTAGGTCACAGACTCATGGGTTCTCTCGGCAATCAGAGCGGCAACCCCTTCGACAGAGGCATCCTCAGGCTCGTTTATCCGGCCAGCGGCCAGATCTTCCACCATGCAGCCGACAGTTTCCTGCGCACAGGTTTTGTTCGTACCGATCACACCACTCGGGCCTCGCTTGATCCATCCTGCGGTATATAGCCCGGTCACCTGGTTGCCGGAATCATCAACCACGCGACCGGCTTCGTTCAGGATAGTGCCCCAACTTTCGTTATAGGGAATATCCGGTAACGGCTGCCCCTTGTATCCCACGCTGCGGAAGACGAGGCCTACCGGGATCAGTTCTTCCTGATCGGTGGTTCTTGGTCCAAGGGAGCCATCATCACGCTGCACCAGTTCATTTTTCACGAGCCGAATACCGGTAACCTTGCCATTTTCACCAACCAGTTCCGTCGGTGATACAAGAAAGCGAATCGTCAGCAGCCGAGACTTACCTTCGACAGGTCTTGCTGCGTACTCCTGGATAAAGCCAACATTCTTCTGCGCATTTTTGTCATCAGCGATCAGCGCCATGCTGACCTCATCCACCTCGGCCTCATCAGATGGCACGGTGACATCCGCATCAGCAAACTCACCCATTTCCTTGATTTCCGGCGGTGTGAAAGCAGCCTGGGCCGGTCCGCGACGCCCGAGAATGTAAACGTTTTTAACCTTGCTGTTCTTCAGTGCTTCAAGCGCGTGGTCAGCGATATCTGTGACTGCCAGCTCTTCGTGGGTTTTGCAGAGGATACGAGCAACGTCCATGGCAACGTTGCCGATGCCGACGATTGCGACGCTCTCCTGGCTGAGATCGAACTCCCGGTCCCTGAAATCCGGGTGGCCGTTATACCAGGCCACAAATTCTGTCGCCGAGAAACTGCCATCAAGATCTTCACCGGGCACATCAAGATTCCGGTCAAACGGCGCGCCAGTGGAAAACATCACCTGGTGATAGTGCTTGCGCAGGTCATCAATGTGCAGGTCGGTGCCATACTCGACGTTGCCGTAGAAGCGGAAGTTTGGCAGCCGTGCGCTCTTGTCGTAAGCACGCTGCACCGACTTGTCCTTCTGGTGATCGGGAGCAACCCCGGCCCTAACGAGGCCGAAAGGTGTGGGCAAGCGATCAAACATGTCGAATTCAACGACCAGGTCTTTCTGTTTCTGGAAGTTACTGACCGTGTAAAAGCCTGCTGGCCCACTGCCAATAATTGCAACCCTGAGTGGATTTCCCTCTGTTCCTACTGCTGACATGCACGTTCTCGGTTCTAATTGGATCGGCACAGAGATTATCAGATTCATGCGTGGAAATGTACGAAAAGCCCACTAGAACAAGGACCTGCGTGATAAAGTACAGGGTTAATTTATGCACTGACCATAGGGTTTTATCAGTTTGACGGAAGTCCCATTCGAGTCAAACGCAGAGCTGACCACAATGGCGCGATTCCTCGCGCGCCTGGGTATTCGGCCGGAAGATCGGGCAGCTACCGCCCTGATGTTCAGCAACATGTTCATGTCTGGCCTTGCCATCGGCATGATCCGGGTCTGCGCATTCACCCTGTTCCTGGAACACTGGGGCTCTGAACAGCTGGCTCTGATCGCGATTCTCATCGCTGTGGTGGGCATGCCTATTACGCTACTGATAGATCGACTGACACATCGATTTGCCGTGCGGAACTACCTGTTCACCATACTGGGCGTTATCTTCGTCGGGATTGGGGTCATGCGACTCTCGCTCGGTATCAGTACCTCACCCTACCTGATCTTTACGCTGCCGCTGTTCTTCGAAATCGTCTATATGCTGTTCAGCCTGCAATTTGTTGCTCTATTGTCCCGCCTGCTCAATGTGCGGCAGACCAAGCGGCTATCGGGTATTGCACGATCCGGTGAATTCCTTGCCGAAATGGCGGGCGGGTTCATTATCGTGTTCCTGCTCAATTTCATCGGTGTGACAGACCTTCTGTCCGTGGCCATGCTGACTACCCTGATGGTGTTCGGCATCGTCAGTTACACCGTATCCCATTTCAGGTCGACGCTCTATGTCAGTTCAGAAAGCGGTGATGACGAAGAGGGCAGCGAAACCCGCCTGCTGGGCATGCTGCGCCTGCCTTACGTGAGGCTGATAACCTTCTGCTACGTCACCTACATGTTCGCCTACTTCTTCCTGGACGTCGCTTTCTACGACTATGCCGTCTGGCATTTCCCGGATGAAAAAGCTCTGGCCGGTTTTATCGCACAGTTTTTCGCCGCTGCAGGATTTCTAACCATGTTTGTCATGATATTCCTGTTCGCACCATTCCTGCGAAAGTTCGGAATACTTGCCGGTGTCATTGCCTTCCCCGTGGTGATCTTCCTTGGATCAACCGCGATCAGTGTTATGGAATTCACCGGCGCTGGCGCAGCACTGATCTTTGCCGTCATGGTGGTAACGAACGCCAGCCGCATCATTCTTCAGTCTGCGATCTGGAAAAGCAGCGTGACTATCCTGTTCCAGGTCATGCCTGACAGGCAGCGCAGCCAGGGTATTGCGCTGACCGAGGGTGTAATCGACCCGGTTGCAGGTGGCTTCGCAGGCGTCTGCCTGTACATCCTGACGACCCAGATGGGTCTTGAGCCAAAGGCCTTTCTCATCATCCTGAGCTTCCTGATGCTGGCCTGGATTGTCATCGGCTTCATGGTCAGGCGCATGTACCTTTCCAACCTGGTGGTGAACATCCAGAAAAGAAAGCTTGGTGAGATGGCGCTTTCCGATCTCGACAACACCAGCCTGGATATCATCAAGGCCGGGCTGAACAGCTCCTACCCGGCAGAGATCTTTTACTGCCTGAATCTGCTCGAGGAAATGGAGCATCCGGAGATCACCGAACTCATCAAGCAGGTCCTGGACAACGATAACCGCGACGTACGCATGGACGTGTTGCGGCGGGTGGCTTCCCTGGATATCCAACCGCTTACTTCGCGGGTGCTCGACCGTATCGAACAGGAACCCGATACCATGGTTCGTGGCCAGGCGCTGAAAACCTATGCAGCCCTGGAACCCGACGATGTCATCGAACGCCTCTCACCGTACCTGGAAGCGTTTCACCAGGACCTCAGGAAAGGTGCGCTGGTCGGCATTCTCACTTACGAACGAGATGACGAGTTCGCAAACAATACATTGCTGAAATATGTTCGATCAGAACATGGAAACGACAGACTGTTCGCGGCTGATGTCATCGGCGAAATCGGTTCTCCGCATTTCTCCGGTTACCTCGTGGAACTGCTTGATGACCATGACGGCCAGGTGGTAGAGCGAGCGATTTCAGCAGCCGGCCACCTGCATGACTCCCGCCTGGTGAACATCCTGGTGAATAAACTCAGGGTTGGCAGCCTGCAGGGAACCACCGCGCTCGCGCTGAGGCAGTTCGGCGAAGCAGCCCTCTACGATCTCGACATAGGACTAACCTCACCGGAAGCGAGTCGCCAGGAAAAACTGCACATCATTGAAACCATCCGTGAAATCGGCGGTTCTCGCGCCATTGAAATCCTGCTGCGTCATCTTAAGATTGAACAACCGGAACTGAGACACCAGGTCAACCTCAGCCTGGCCAGCCTGCACTACCAGGCTGACCCGGATGACCAATACATCTTCGTGAACAACCTGGATGAGGAGGTGCAATTGATCACCTGGTTGCTCGCCGCCATGGAGGACCTGAAAGACGAACCCCGCTTCGAATTGCTGCACGCTGCACTTGCCAGCGAGCTCGATGTTCGACGCGACAACATGCTGCTGCTGATCAGCTTCCTGTTCCCGTCCATTGTCATGCTTGATACACGGGCCAACATTGATTCCAAGGTCCAGGAGATGAGGGTCTTTGCGCTGGAAATTCTCGACAACCTGCTCACCGGTGAGATTAAACAGATCGTTCTGCCTCTGCTGGACGACCTGACCGTGAGCGAGCGACTGGAACAGATGGCGGAAAGATTTCCGCAGGAGAAGATGTCGGCAGAAGAGCGATTCCACGATATTGTCGCCAATCACTATGAAGGGGCCTTCTTCTGGACTCGCAGCTGCATGCTCTACCAGATTGGCGGCATGGAGTCGGAGCAACACATTGAACAGGTTGAACGCGCTCTGGCAGATAGGGAAAGCATCATCCGCGAAACCGCGGTCTGGTGCCTGAGCCAGCTCAACCCGCCTGATCTGAGGCGCAGGATCAGCAGCTTCATGGGAGACAGGAGCACCCAGGTCAGTGAGCTGGCACGCGGTATTCACGCGAGCCTGCCGGAACCTGAGCCCGGAACCTGAAGCACTAGCTGACGCCGCACTTACAACGCACTTACATCTTGGGCATAATTCAACACTATATCCGGGTGGGCATAAGCCAGTATCTTATATGCTTTTGACTATTGAGAAAGTTCTCATTCTCAAATCTGTACCCATATTTTCATCCGTGCCTGAGAACCAGCTGGTGGACCTTGCGACTATCGCTGAGACGGTGGAGTACGACGCAGGTGACCTCATCATGAACCAGGGGGACCTGGGTACGAGCATGTATATCGTCGTGAATGGCCAGGTTCGAATTTTCGAAGGTGACAAGGAACTCGCGGTGCATGGTACCCGCGCCGTATTCGGAGAACTTGCTGCACTGGACCCTGAACCTCGAGCCGCATCGGTGCAGGCGATTGAAGATTGCACGCTGCTTCGGTTGGATGGTGAATCTCTGTATGACCTCATGTCAGGCAACAAGGAAGTGACCCGGGGTATTGTCCACGTGCTTTGTGATTACACTCGCCAGAACCTCGCCCGGGCCAACAAGTAACAGGTAACCAGCATGATGCGACTGCTACTTATCGTCGTGGTTCTCCTGGCGCTCGCCGCCGGTGGCGTGTTTTTCCTGCTCGAGAATCCCGACCGATTCAAATCCCAGATTACCCAGGTCACCGAACGCAGCACGGGTTATCGCATGACGATTGACGGCGAATTGTCCTGGCGCTACTGGCCACCTATCGCCATCAACGTGAACAATTTATCGCTCGCCCGAGGTGATGATTCTCCCTTTGCGGAATTCGAGACCATGTCGGTGGATGTCGACTTGATGCCGCTGCTGACCCAGCAGACTGTGATCGACGTCAATGATTTGACCCTGGAAGGCGGTCGAATCGAACTCATTGTCGATGAGCAAGGCCAAGCCAACTGGGAAATCAGCACCCCCTCCTCTGCGCCCGATGCCGCTCAATCAGAAGGTGAAGCATCTGCACTGGCAGGCACTGTGCAGCAACTCAGCGTCAGGGACGTGTCCCTGGTTTACCAGGACAAAACCACCGGCACCGACTATGAGCTCACCCTCCACAACCTGACCACCAGCGAGCTGGCCTCTGACAAACCCTTCGACATGGGTCTCGCACTTTCATTGCGGGACAACGAGGCAGACATGAGCGCCGAGATCAGCGCCACCGGCCGGGTATCGTTTCAGTCAGACAGTGGCCGTGCCAACGTCAGCGACCTGGTGACCAGCGTCGAACTCATCATGGAAGGTCAGGCCTACCCTACACTGACACTGACAACCGATGGACACTGGCGCCCGGAGGAAAGCGCCCTGGTGCTGAATCGAAACAACGTGCAGATCAGCAGCCTGCGTGTGGACATGACAGGCCTGGTTAGTCTCGCGGGGGAAGTACCGAGATTCGATGGTGTGATCAAGATGGAGTCTGCCGACGCCGCCCGCCTCGGCCAAGACTTCGATACTGAATTACCCGTCGAATACTTCCAGTTTGAAAGTGATTTTGGTGCAACGCCCGATACGCTCAGTTTTCGAACCCTGGAAGGTAAGTTCGACAACACCGACTTCAAGGGATCCGCCGTCGTTTCACTGGGCACGCCCATGAAGGTCAAGACCGACCTGCGCATGAACCGCGTCAATTCTGCAGACTACCTCGCAGAAACCAATCCAAAAACCAATCCAGAAATCAAGGCATCTGGCGCAGGCACCAATCGATCTGACGTCCCGGCAGACAGCGAGGTTATCCCGCTAGAATTGCTGCGCGAAACCCATGCCGATGCGACCGTCCGCATCGGCAACCTGACTTACGACGACTACCTGCTGACCAAAACGAAACTGACCATAAATAATGACGGCAGGCAATTGGATGTCGTGGGCAACACCAATGTGCACGACGGCAAGGTTGTTTTCACGGTAAACAGCCAGCTGCGTGAGCGCCCTGTTACCGATATCACACTGAACATCGAAGGTGTGGACGTTGCAAAACTGATCGAGATGCCCGGCATCACCGGCATCATCGCCGCCAACTCTGACCTTAGCTTTGACGGCAGCATGCTGAGCGATATCAACAACAACCTCACCGGCCAATCAAGATTTAACGTTAAAGACGGTTCACTGGACGTTCGCCCGCTGAAATCGGTCGCGCAAACCGTGGACATGCTGCGAGGCAAAACCTCTTCGATCAGCGAGTGGCCTGATATCATGCCGTTCAACCACATGGTGGGCCAGCATGTGTTCCAGCAGGGCACTCGAACCGGTCAGATCCTGAACGCTGAAATCGAAAACCTCAGCATCACAGCCCTGGGCGGCCTGGATCTGCAGGCCGAGACACTCGACTACGATGTCACCGCGATGTTCAAGCAAACCGAAACCGGCGCCTTCAAAGTCAGCAAACAAATGGCCGGTATCCGCTGGCCGCTTTCCTGCTCGGGCAGTATTAACGCCGCGCCCGGCGAGCTCTGTTTTGGTAAAGATGGCGCCATACAGGACCTGGTCACAGACATCATCGCGCAGGACGTAAAGCGGCGTGGCAGCGAGAAACTCGACAAGCTGATCGAGGAAAAGGTACCGGATGAGTACAAGGACATCGCCAACGACCTGCTGAAGAACATCTTCAAGTAAACTCTGCCCATGGATCATTTTGCAGAGCGCCTGCTCGCCTGGTTCGGTGAGCACGGTCGCAAGGACCTGCCCTGGCAGCAGGACAAGCAACCTTACAAGGTCTGGGTTTCAGAAATCATGCTGCAGCAGACCCAGGTGACCACCGTTATTCCCTACTACGAACGGTTCATGCAGGTATTTCCCACCGTCGACGAACTGGCAGCCGCCACGCAGGACGAGGTGCTGCACCAGTGGACGGGCCTCGGCTACTACGCCCGGGCAAGGAACCTGCACAAAACCGCACAGATCGTCATGCGGGATTTCAACGGTGAGTTTCCCGGCACACAGGAAGAATTAGAATCACTGCCGGGCATCGGGCGCTCAACCGCTGCCGCCATCATCGCCATCTGCACCAACCAGAGAGCTGCCATCCTCGATGGCAATGTGAAACGGGTGCTGGCGCGCGTCTTCGGGATAGGAGGCTGGCCGGGCCAGACGGCGACATTAAAAGCGCTGTGGGAAAAAGCCGAATTACTGACACCGGATCAACGCGTCGCTGATTACACCCAGGCCATCATGGATCTTGGTGCAATGATCTGCACCCGCAGCAAGCCCCAATGCAATGCCTGCCCGTTCTCGGGCGAATGCCATGCGAAGAACAGCGATTCCATAGCGCAGTTTCCCGGCAAGAAACCGAAAAAAGAAAAACCGGTTCGGGCAACCACCATGCTGGTTATTGAATGTGATGGCGAGATATTGCTGGAACAGCGGGAGTCATCAGGACTCTGGGGAGGACTCTGGAGCTTTCCCGAGTCGGACGATCCAGACAGTTATCTCGAAGCTGCGGGATTGGATGCCCACAGCCGGATACCGCTGACGCCTTTTCGCCACAGCTTTACCCACTATCACCTCGACATCTCGCCGCTGCATATTCACGTCAAGGTACCGAATCGCGTGAGCGATTCCGACAGAACCTGCTGGTACAACCTCGAAACACCACAGAGTATCGGGCTCACCCGCCCGGTCACACGTTTGCTCGACGCACTGCAAAGTTCACCGCTCTTTCAGTAAACTCCGCGATATGACTAGAACCGTATTCTGTAAACGACTGCAAAAAGAACTGCCCGGGCTTGATGCGCCGCCCTTCCCCGGTCCTGCGGGGCAGGAGGTGTTTGAGAACATCTCAGCCGAGGCCTGGAATGAATGGCAGAACCTGCAAACCATGCTCATCAACGAGAAGCACCTCAACATGATGGACAAGGAAGCCCGCAAGTACCTGAACGAACAACGGGACATTTATCTCAGCGGCGGTGATGTCGATCGCGCTGAGGGTTACGTGCCCGAGGGCGATGACTGAGACCTACCGCACCTTCGCCGAGCAGAGCCTGCATTACTTTGATCGGCCCCACACGGAGGTTCCGCTTTCTCCTATTAAAAGCCCTGCTGCCTGGAGCGGCGATGAACTGCGTCAGGCTCCCGAAACCTGACAGTACCAGTTGTCGGCACCGGACATCGTCGAGGTACTCGCCGCTGTTCGCTCGATGGAAGGACTCTCACTTGGTGAGATAGACCGTGACAATTTCCCGCTTCCCACGCTAGGCCCAAAGATTCTTAAATGGCGCGACGCCATTATGAAGGGCCGCGGCCTGATGCTCGTCCGTGGGCTGCCTGTGTGGGACTGGGACATGGATACCATCGAGAGAGCCTACTGGGGTATCGGGCACCACCTGGGCATCCCCGGCGGCCAGAACCCTGATAACGAAATGCTGGGCCATGTCAAAGACTATGGCGAGGCAAAAAACGACCCTTTCGATCGCCTGTATCGAACCACCGCCAACATTCGCTATCACTGCGATGCAGCCGATATCGTTGGCCTGCTTTGCCTGCACCCGGCCAGGGAAGGCGGTGAAAGCAGAATCGTCAGCACGGTCACGCTTTTCAACGAGCTGCTGAACGCGCACCCCGAGGTTGCCTCACGACTGTTCGAACCCTTCAAGCTCGATGGACGTGGTGAAAGGAAACATGGCCAGCGGCCCTACAGCCTGATTCCACCCTGCAGGTACTCAGAGGGAGAACTGCGCACCTTCTATCACAGCGACTACTTTCATTCGGTAGAACGGCACGAGGACGTGACGCTATCAGAGGCTGAAACGACGATCCTGGATTTCTACGATGAGACGGGGCTGCAGCCAGGGATGTACCTGGATATGGAGCTGGAGGCGGGTGATATGCAGTTCATTTCCAACCACGTGATTGCGCATGCAAGAACCGAGTACGTGGACTTTGACGAGCCGGCGAAAAAGCGCCACCTGCTCAGGTTGTGGCTGTCTGCGATTTAGTTATCGCCGTTCTTTTTGCTGCGAAACTTGACCACCTTGCCGTCTTCCACTTCTACCTCAGCCATCACCCGTGCTGCCACCTGATCAGGCTGGAGCCCGGTCGCTTTCAGGTAGTTCTTGATTTCCCGGAGGGAAACCCCATCTTTTTTCAGCTGCTTTCGCGCATCGCGACACGATCGGCACTCCTGCCTGTAGTTATAAACGACGCTTTGAATCGGTTTGTTGCAGATCTGGCAGTGAACCACGGAGAGGTCCTGGCGAAAATGTAATGTGAGAATAACATCACTTCGGAGGCCGTGAACCCGCCCAGGTCTGCGTTGCCTGTGAGATATTTCCCACGCTGGATAAACGCTAGTAAAAACAACCAGTTCGGAGGATTGGGCTTGACTCAGGGGCGGCGTTTCGCTTTAATC
>JADHNI010000127.1 GCA_016779585.1 Pseudomonadales bacterium | reverse complement strand
TGTCCGGATCGCTGGGTGAAGGCAGCGGGCGATGGCGGCTGACTGTTTCTGCTGACCAGGAGATTCGTGTCATGAGTCTCGTTCGAACGCCAGACGGCTTCCTCACGAACCTCAGCCGGGTAGCGCCGCAATCGGGTAACGACAGCGACTTGTTTATCGTGAATCCAGGATCGAACCAGAACCAGGTCAGTTCGCTGCGTTTTGTAAACCCATCGACTAACACGGCTTCCGTTAGTATTGATGGCTATGATGATAGTGGTAACCCCGCGCCAGGAGGCGGCGTTACGTTTAACCTGGGTGCGGGCGAAGCCATGACACTGACCGCAGCTGAACTGGAGTCAGGCACAAGCGGCGTTGTCGGATCGCTCGGTGACGGCTCAGGAAAATGGTTCCTGACTGTCGAAGCGGATGAGGATGTGAAAGTGCAGAGCCTGCTGGATGCCCCCGGCGGCTTCCTCACGAATCTTTCAAGAGCCATCAGCGATTAGACGAACTCGCACGTCAGAATCAGTGGATGAGTACCCGACGCGCACCAGAAAGACGATAGTTGACCCGACCCTGGGGGTTCAATGTGTCACTACCTGATTTGTTCAGGTGATTCACATTAACCCAAGGAGAAAACATGAGAGAGTTAACTGAGAAAGAGTTGGAGCAGGTGTCGGGTGGTAACCCGTATGCCATCCTGTCGCTGGCGAGTGCCTATGCGACAGGAGAGTGGGCAGGCAACAAGGTCAATTCATTCGTGAATAGGACGTTTAGCATGTCAACTGGTGAGGCTGCTTACCACACCTTTAATTCGAAGTAGTATTAGAGGGCGGGGAAACCCGCCCAACTATAGTTGATGCTCGGCAAAGGAAATGTGATGAACAACAACTACGAATTTACCTACCAATCACCGCAACAAAAATTCGTCTTGTTTTTCGCGAAAGCGGTGGTGCTGGTGCTTTTGGCAGATTCTCTCTACACACTTGGTTGGCAGGATGCCGCAGTGTGGTACGAAAAAGCTCGTGCGATCGCTGGGGTTTTTATGGCGTTCTGGGCATATTCGACGCTACTCCAGGTAAGAACAGAGATTCGGGAACTGTTCGTTCCACCAGCCAACTTTTCTCATGCGAAGGAGTTTATGTTTGCTGCTTTGTTTATTTATGTTTGTGACATGTTGAGAATTTGTTACAACATCCTCGGCCTGCACGGAATAAGAATCTTTTAGGATCGTTAATGAACAAAGAAAAACTCCGCATTGCAGAAGCCCACTTCCTGCAAAGCTACCCGGGTGGTTTTGCCGATCCTTCCCTGGTCGAGGTGGGCAAAAAACACAACATGTCACGCGCGACGGAGTTTGCAAAAGAGGTGTTCGCGAAGAAGTCCTTCGACAAACCCAATGAGTTCCTGGATAACCTCGTGAAGCTGGTATCCCGTTCATCGATGGTCAGCCTGTTCGAGAAGCCCAAGTTTCGTGACATGGTGAATGACCTGAACTCGGAAGACCGGGAGGCGTTGGTGAAAAGTCTCAAAAAACTGTACCACGGCAACCAGTCGAAAGGGTTTGAAGAGGTGGTCGAGATTCTTGCCTGGCACAAGATGGCCAAGTGGAGTCTCATGACGATCGGGCTCGTTTACTACCGGCCGCAGAAAGAGGTCTTCGTTAAACCGACAACCGCCAAGGCAATTGTGGAAAAGCTCGAACTGGACCTGACGTACAAACCTCGCCCAAGCTGGGAGTTTTACTCCGGCTACCGGGATGCCATCCTGGAAATGAAGTCCGTAGTGAATCCTTCGCTGGCGCCCAACAATGCTGCCCTGACGGGCTTCCTGATGATGACCCTCTAGTCGTCCACTGGTTTGACGAGCGCTGGGATAGCTGCTTTATTGATGGCCAAAATCCATTGATGGCTAAAACCCAGGGGCCAGAGTCGAGCAACATGTCTATCAGCGTCGATCCTTCAACAGGACTCAAAATCTTCAGTACCCGGGCTGCCAGGGCAAGCGACAAGATTGCCGGGGGCGGCTATGCGGTCATTAATGACGAGTCGCTGAAGGCGCTGCCGGAACCACCAGCAGGAGCCGTGTTCAATGCTGAAGAACAGGCGAAGTACCGCGACTACAAAGAGGCGCGCCGAGGCGCAGCCGATTACATGGCCATGGAAGGAGAGTTCGCGCGATACCTGGATGATGTTTATTCGGATGATCCTGTGCCCCGGGATTCGCTGGATGATGAGTGCGAGATTCTGGTCGTCGGCGCCGGGTTTGCTGGTTTGCTGCTCTGGCACAAGCTGAGCGAGGCAGGATTCAAGGACGTCAGGTTCTGCGAGAAAGGCGGTGACGTCGGCGGCACCTGGTACTGGAACCGTTACCCGGGGATTGCCTGCGATGTTGAGGCGTACAGCTACCTGCCTCTGCTGGAAGAAATGGGTTATATCCCGTCCATGAAGTTTGCTTCCGGCTTCGAGATCCTGGAGTACTGCCAGAACATGGCCGAAAAGTTCGGCTTCTACGATCGCTGCCTGTTCCATACCACGGTCGAGAAAACGGTCTGGGACGAGGAAACCAGCCGCTGGACGGTTTACACGGATCGCGGTGACGCGATGAAGGCTCGCTACGTGGTCCTGGCGAACGGCATTCTGACCACGCCAAAGCTGGCGCGCATCAAGGGCATGGAAAAATTCCAGGGTGATGCCTTTCATACTTCCCGCTGGAACTACCACGTGGATCTGGCGGGCAAAAAAGTTGGCATCATTGGAACCGGTGCAACTGCGGTCCAGGCGATACCAGAACTGGCAAAAATTGTTGGTGAACTTTACGTATTCCAGCGCACGCCATCTTCTGTCGACGTTCGGGACCAGCGTGAGACAACCCAGGAAGAAATTGATACCTGGAAGCGGGAACCCGGGTGGGCGAGGGCCAGGCGTGCCAGGTTCTCGAAAATTTCAGCGGGTCGAACTGCCATCAAGGCAAACGACGATTACCTGTCAGGCAAGGTGTCAGATTTCAAGGAACGAAAACAGCACGAACGCCCGCTGACGGCAGAAGAAATGATCCAGAAAACCCTGGAATCCAATTTCCGCATCATGGAACAGATTCGCGCGAGGGTAGATGCCATTGTTGAAGACCCAAAGACTGCGGCGGCACTCAAACCTTTTTATCCTTACGGCTGTAAGCGGCCCACTTTCCATGATGAATACCTGCCAACCTTTAACCTGCCGCATGTCACTCTCGTAGATACGGCGCCCCTGGGAGTGCCGGAAATTAATGAGCGTGGCGTTGTGCACGATGGTGTTGAGTATCCGCTCGACGTTCTGATTTACGCGACCGGGTTCCAGTGGATGGCAACATCGACCTTTAACATGATCGAAGGCCGGGGCGGGGAAACTCTGAACGGCAAGTGGCAGAAGGAAGGCACAAAAACGTTCCTGGGTGTGCACAGCAAAGGCTTCCCCAACCTCTTTATTGTCACCGGGCCCCAGGGTGGGGGTGGCAGTTTCAATTTTACGGATGCCATTGATGCCCATGCGGATTACATCACCTGGCTGCTGTCAAAGATGCGTGACACCGGCGTTGATATTGTGGATATCAAGCAGGAGCCGGAAGACAGATACACCGAGCACTGCCGCAAGGCGGATATCGCGTCAGCGCCACTTCGTGATTGCCTTTCTTACTACAATGGCGATGGCAATGCGGAGCCGGGGAGTCTTGCCTATTATGGTGGCGGGACCTGGCACAAGATCCGGGTGCAGGCCCAGGATACGCTCGAACCCTACGAGTTTGAGTCTTCCGGGACATGAGTCGGCACTCGCTATCATGCGACCAACAGTTACTTGAAAAGGATTATTTTGTGTTTAAGAACAATATCTTAGCGGCGCTCCTTATGTGCATGCTGGTCATGGCGCCCGCCTGGGCGTCGGACACCCTGCAGGTCGCTGATTACCTGGAGTATGAGCAGGTCCGGGATGCCCGGATTTCCCCTGACGGCAGTCAGGTCATTTATACGCGCCGCTGGGTCGACCAGAAGATTGATCGCTGGTCCTCGGCACTCTGGATCATGGATGCGGACGGCTCCAGGCAGCGATTCCTGGCTAAGGGTGCCAATGCCAGGTGGTCACCAAGCGGTGACCGGATTCTTTACCTGGCCAAAGGTGCCAACGACAAGTCACAGATCTTTGTTCGGTGGATGAGCGACGGTGCCACTTCACAGGTCACCCGTGGCGACATTGAGCCCAGGTCGCCGACCTGGTCCCCGGATGGGCGTCACGTTGCTTTTGTTGCTGTCGTCCCGGAAGAGGACAAGTGGAAGATCGACCTGCCGAAAAAACCGGAAGATCCGAAGTGGACCAAGCCACCGCGTATCCTTGATGACCTGCATTATCGGCAGGACAAGGTGGGTTACACGGAGTCCGGGTATTCACACCTTTTTGTTGTTCCCGCCAGTAGCGGCACAGCACGCCAACTGACCTCAGGTAAAGGTAACGTTGGTGCAAGGCGCAGCCCGGACGGCCTGTTTGACGGTGCAGGTATCTCCTGGCTACCGGACGCATCTGCGATCCTGTTTGATGGTTACATGGAAGAGCCTGCACCTTCCGCGTACCGTCGTTCTCACATCTATAAGGTTCCACTTGCAGATGGCGAGGTCGAGCAGCTGACTTCTGAAGATGGTTACTGGGCGGAGCCTTCTGTGAGTCCTGATGGGAAACGTATTGTCTTTGAAGGTCACCAACCCAGCGAGGTGACTTATGAGTTGAGTGACCTTTATGTCATGAACCTGGATGGCAGCGATGCGAAAATGCTTGCACCTGGGTTTGATCGCCCCCTGGTTGGGGATAAGCAGTGGAGCGGCAGTGATCTTGTTGTAAACGCGCAGGACACCGGGGACCTTCGTATCTATCGCATCAGTGCGAATGGCAAGGTTACTGCCGTTACTGACACCGGGCGCGTGATGCGGATGGGTTCAGTCACCGCCGACGGTTCCAGGATTGCCGCTATAGCCAGCAGTTTTTATGAGCCGGGTGATGTCGTCACCATCTCCCTTAAAGGGAAAGCTGATGAGAAGCGACTGACCCGGGTGAATGGCGACCTGCTTGCAGGAAAGGCGCTCGGTAAACAGGAAGAAATCTGGTTTGAAGCAGAGGACGGGAACAAGGCTCACGGCTGGCTTGTCTATCCGCCCGATTACGACAGCGAGAAAACTTACCCGATGATCATGGAGATCCATGGCGGTCCCTTCGCCATGTATCGCGGCGAGTTCAACTTTAACTACCAGGTTTACGCGGCCAATGGCTTTGTGGTGCTTTATACCAATCCTCGGGGGTCGACCGGTTACGGTGAAAAGTTTTCCCAGGCCATTGATCGTGCCTATCCCAGCGTCGATTACCTCGATCTGATGGGGGCCGTGGACGCTGTTCTCGACAAAGGGGTCGTTGATGACACCCGAATGTACGTGGGCGGATGCAGCGGCGGTGGTGTCCTGACCAGTTGGGTGATTGGTCATACGCAACGGTTTGCCGCAGCCTCAGTGCG
>JADHNI010000051.1 GCA_016779585.1 Pseudomonadales bacterium | reverse complement strand
ACTGCGCCTGTCAGATCGACACGAATGAAGTTCTGATCAGTCGGGGCGATACCCACACCGATTGCTGTATTTTCAATCAGCCGTCCCGCTTCGAAAACAGGAATGGTTGTTGTCGCGATCACATTGGTCGTAAGAAAGGTATCTTCAGCAAACACCTCAGGTACAGGTGTTGTTGCGTCCAAATCGACCGCTAAAGCCGAAGTACTAGCCCCTAATGCAGAAACCAGCCCCATCGTTATAAGTTTTTTACGCATTCTAGTACTCCAATTTTGTGTCTAGAAAAGTTGATATCAACTACCGTGCGAACAAACACACGATTTCCTTGTTGCCATTGGCAACCCTAATTAAGGTGTGCTTTCCGAGAAAAGCGAACCAATCTTAATTTCTTAAGAATCGGTTGTAAACCCCAGATAGGTAATGCTTTTCCTACGAAAGCAGCGGGTATTTTAAAGGGTCAACTCCAGGTATTGCAACGCCCTATCCGATAATTCTGCTGCTTCATCGGGATTATCGATAATATACGGAATTACCATCATCACCAGCTCAGTTCGATCGATGCTTTCTGAGTCCTTCCTGAACAGCAAACCCAGGCCTGGAATGCTTCCAAGCCCCTTAACACCTGAGGTTGAGTCCGAGCTGGACTGGGCAATCAGACCACCCAGCAACACAGACCCCCCGTCCCTCAATGTCACGGTCGTTTCAAGACTTCGATTGAACACCGAGGGCGAATCGATACTACTGGAGGAGTTCTGTTGGGCTTCACTAAGCTGTTGCGAGATGCGGATATCCACAAAACCCGATGAATGGACCACCGGCTCTACCTGCAGAATGACACCAGTTTTCCGATACTGGACAGTCTGGATAACCGGACTGTCTGGATTCTCAACGGATTGCGAAGTGCTGGTAAGGAACGGAATCTCGTTACCGACATCAATCGATGCCTGCTGACCGCTCTTAACCATCAGGCGAGGTCTCGAGCGAATCTTCGCTCGATCATTCTCAAAAAAAGCGTTCAGAACTGCTCTTGTTTCCCCGGCCCTGTTTAATGTCGCAGTCAGGCCATTCGCACCAAGTCCAATGCCTCCCAGCGTGGAAAACGTTACATCTCCTGAACGCGCCAGAAATTCGATTCCCGTGTCGTCGAGTTCCGAGAGGGTCACTTCCGCCAGAATGACTTCTACCAGCACGCTGGGGACTGGCTGATCCATGTCCTGGATAGTACCCAACAGCCTGACCCAGTCACTTCCATTCCCCTGATACACGATTGCATTTCTATTTTTGTCAGCAATAAATCTTGTATTCGCGGAGTCTGGTTCATCATCCCTGGTGCCACCAATCAGCTGATTCAGTATGGAAACAACATACTCCGCGTCTGTGTTTCTCATCGCATAAGAAAAGATGCCATTCTCAATACTTGCCGTGTTTTCCTGATCCAGGGTCTTTGCCCACTCAATAGCGTGTTCCAGTTGGTCAGTTGAACTCGCAAACATTACCAGCTTGTTCATGCTCTTCAGCGGCAGAATGAGCATTCCTGGATTATTCGCCCGACTGCTGACCAGGTACCCCTGGGAGCCGAGGACATTGACCAGATCTTCAGCAAGCGTGTTTGCATCAGAAAACTCCGGTTGGAACAGAACCGAATGACTTCCTCGAAGAGATGGCTGATCCAGCGCCTTAATGACGGTTAACGCCTGCTCAACTATTTTTTCTTTTCCCTGCAAGAGCAATGCATTGCTCTGTGGAAGATTCTGCACATTCAGGCCCTGGCCCCTTAACGCGCTCAATAGCCAGCCGCGTAATTCGTTACTGCTAACAACTTCTATGGGCACAAACAAAAAAACGGGACGATGGCTCGACGGCACATCCGGAAGTGCACCACCTGTAATTATCAGTGGAACCTCAAGCGCTGACGCATCCTGACTCAAGCTGAAATCAAGCACCCCTGACCTGGCTTCAATCCCAACGCCAAAACTTGCAAGTGTTTCCCGCGCGACATTGAACAGCTCAACTGCAGAAACGGCTTCCACCATTCGCAGCGTCACAAGCTCCGAAAGCCGTTGAACCTCAGGCTCAATAGAGAAAGACCTCTGGAGCTGTTCCCCAAAAACTTCATTGATAAACGCCGCGACCGGGATATTGTTGTAACTGGCTTTGAACGCCCCTTCCGGTAACTCGCCTAGTTCTCCTACATCGACAACATCCACCACTGCAGGCCTGAAGTCACGACTCGGACCTGGCGTCACGTTCCCTGTTCGCGCGGATTCCTCGACAACGCTTCTTACCTGCGAAACCTCCTCAACCGGGCGACCCTCTCGTATCGGCTCGATCGAAAACGGCTCAATGGTCTGGCTCTGACATCCGTACAAGGTGCCGGCAGCAACCATAACCAAAATTTTTCGAATCATTCTTCCACTCCTTCAAACAAAGAGAGCTCGTTTTCTTCTTCGCCATAAACAAGTCGAACTGACACTTCACTTATAGAAGCTACCTGCCACTCTCCCAGCAGATCATCAATCCCGACCCTGAGAACCTCGAGGCCACTTTCTCCACCTTGCTGCACCAGGGCGTAGGGTTTATCTTTATAAACAACAGCTACAAGCTTCACATTAAGCGCATCGGCTTCTTTACTGTTTCCAGCGAGCACCTCTTCTGAAACTTTCCACCTACCTGCTTCAACTATAATTTTTAGGGGATCATCCACCCATCTGGCGTCTGTGATCTCGCTTTCCTGCCACTGCCTTTCCGACTGACCGTGTTCAACCGAGCCAAAACCGCCAACGATGCCCCCCAGCAGGAGTGCTATTCCATAAAGGAGGCCCAAAGGCTTAATTGCCTCTTTCATTTCACCTCCAGAAAACAGGCAGCTAGAAGAAGATCAAGCGAGCCGCCCCGACGCTGTATAAACCGCAACCGCTCAATGGCAAAAAACGACTGCGAGCCCTCAAGGGCATTGACGAGCAATGGCACAACACCACTATCAGCTTTTGCGCTTAACTGCGCACGAATAAGCCAACTATTGGTGCCTGAGAGCAACCGATACTCCGGTTCTGCAAGATCCAATCTCACAGCTTCCAAACTATAGGTGCCGGCAAGCTGGCTGATTACGGTCTGCATGTCGGCACTTGCCAGTTCAGGTGTTTTTGCCTGCCAACAACCAGATTTCAAGGTTTCGAATACATCCGACTCATGGGCCAAACGTCGTTCCCACACTTCCACCTCATCAGTATTACCAATCCTGGAAAGCTGTTGACTCAGTGTGTCAATTCTCTGGGCTGCCAGGTTGTTTGCGTCGTGAAGAAACGTGATGACATAAAGAACAACTATGTAAGCAATCAACCAGATCATCCTTCGTAACCGATCGTTTCGTTCCAATTCAGAGGTCAGCGAATCAGCAACTCCTTTCATCTTCAGTCGTGTATCAATCATCGCGGCAGCACACCAAATACAACGGTAACGTTATCCGGAGAACTACCGGGCTCGACCTTTGGCGCAAGGAACCTGGGACTCTGGCCAAGTTGCTCAATGTAAAGACGATTGTCCAGCGCCTCGTCCTTCAACTGAACCTCGAGAATCCTGTTCTCATAAGCCCAGCTAATAATCTCCACGGTTTGAGGCATCAGACGATCGAACTCAGCCATCAGGCTTAGCTGGCTCGGTTGAGCAAACCACGATTCAATGGCGTCAGATGCGGCTTTGAATTTCCCAACTCTACTTCTGACTGCAAGTACTGAGGACATCTCTGCTTCAGCTTCAGATAGTCGATTTGTAATCAGTTCATCTCTCAGGAACAACCCAAGCGAATTACCAAGTTGGAAAATGGCAACAAGACCCAATACGTGCAATCCACTCTGCCAGAGCACTTTCTCATCCAGCGCAGTGGTCAACTCATCATTCCAAGCAGAACTTGTACTCGCTGGCGTCACGCCAACCAAAATATTCTCTGGGGTCCAGTTGGAGCTGACGAGCCTGCCCTCACGCCAAACCTGGATATCGCTGCCATCGACGCAGGGTTGCTGGTAGTGCCCCACAGTTTGTTTGGGGTAAAGCAACGTCTCCGGTAGCACCGGCAAATTTCTGAAATGACTCGCCAAAGGCGTAAAACGCTCGCACATCTCAGCTACGGATTGTGACCTCAGGTCTTCGTCCCAAACCCAGACCATTGCGTGACCACCCGCCCAATGGACGTAATGACCCGACCGCCTGAAAGGAGACAGCTGCTTCACTTTCTGGCCAAGTGCCTTGAGTCTCTGGTTCTTGGGAACATCAGAAAAATCGACGCTTTTAAATACCAGCAGTTCACGGGCCATAATCCATGCATCTGCGTCAGGGAATACAAAACCCTCCGGCGGCTCCCCGAACTGAAAGCTAACGAAAGTCTTCTGCTGCAAACAGCTCCCGACCGAAGTCTTTTTCGGCAGCAGTTTCTGAAATCGCTGGTAGATCGAAGTTACGTTCACCTAGGTACCGGTAATCAATATGCCACGGAGACTCGAGGTTCATGGGTGTAAACCGAACCGAGAGGGAGGTAAGTTTGCTGTCATTCGCTGAATAAACCCTGAACCTGACCTCTCCTGATGGTAGAAAAGTATAGAAATCCTCATCCAGGCTGGAACGAAGACGCAGAACCTGGGTCAGCTCACCCATACTCCTGAACGCCTTATCTCTGCGACGCTGGACGATCAGTTCTCGATCTTTATTACTCAGAGGTAAAATAGAAGGAAGAAGCGTCTCGGGTACCGCGTTGATGTTCAGGCGGGAACGCCAGTTGGTCGAAAACCAATCTAAGTCAACGTCCGGATGCTTACTCAACCACTCAGACCAGCCATACACTTTGTATATTTCAGTTGGAGTGAGCAGATACTCATTCGACGGTTCAGCCATACCTTTGACCCTGTAAGCCGGAGCCTCCCTACCACTGAGAGATGCCAGGTTATCGCTGTCTATGTAGTCCACGAGCGCCGCGACAAGCTCCTGGCGCCGGATACCACTTGACTCATAACTTTTGAGTAGATGTTCAAGGTGAAAGTGTCTCGCCGAATTCAAGCCGACCAAACCATAGTAGTCATTGACTCGGAAAAATGCCTGGCCTGTTCCGTGATAAAGAGATCCGTCCAATCGAATAAATTCATCGTTTTCAAGCTCAAGCCCGCGTCGGCTGGAACCGTAAGTTGCAAAAAGGAACATCAGGGTACTTTCAACGGCCCGTTTCTCCATTGACGACTCTATCCGACTCTTGGAAGCAACCGCAGCATCCAGGTATCGTGAAGCGTAGTTGTTAAAAAGACCCGCAAAGACCAGCATGATTAAAGTCAGCCAGATACTACTAACCAGCACAAAACCTGACTGCCTATCGCTCACGACGGCTCTCTTCCAACAGGAGGTTGGGTGTCAACTTACCCTTAACTGTAACGGTGATGGTCTGATTTTCCTGGATCAATCTGATCGCAACAGGAAGGGAAGGCTGTTGCTCGTTAAACGGCCAGTCCCGAACCCACTCTCCCCGTGGGTTTCTGTATTCAAATGAGGCGTCCTGAGCAACCCTGGCCACACTGAATCGATTTTCACCTTCGGTGTAGAAGAGAACCCCCTCTTCAACTCGCCAGGAAATCACCTCGGGCATACCTGATTGCGAGACAAGAGGGTTAACTGTAACTGCCGAAAATCCATCGGCAGCCCCAACAAGTGAGCGCTCTACAGTCTTGCCTGGAATCAGTGCCTGATTAACCAGTCGAAACCACTTCGCTGACAGCAGATCAACGGCGTGCTGCTGGCTTTTCGCTTGAACTCGCTCGTACAGGGAGAACCCAAATCCAAAACCCTGAACTATCGCCGTCGACACCATTGAGATAATTACAAACACGACCAGAAGTTCCAGAAGGGACAACCCCCGCTCCCTCGACCCGTTCATTCTTCGCGTTGGGGGTCCCGCGCCCGAAAATAAGAAGTGAAACGCGTAGAGTAATCAGCTACTACCTGGTCATTCCTTGAAACCTGGATATCGATCCTGTGTAGCGAGTGGTCATAGAATCCTGTGATGCCTCGAGTGTTTTTCCCTTCTTTCTCGACAATAGTGCTTGCCTGCCATGCCGCAACAAGGTCACCTGACGCATGTTCACCCGAACTAACTTCATAAAGGTTTGTGAGTTGAATGTGTTCAAGCATTTCATCCAGCAGAACCTCCTGGGTCATCACTTCGTCCGCACGCACAAGCATCTGCACACTAACATTAATCCAGCTATAAGTAGCGAACATCGCAGTCGACAGAATAACGATGGCTACCATCGCCTCTAGCAAGGCGAAACCCAGGCTTCTACGGAACATCGGCTGTAACTTCTGCTGCACAGTACGGAGGGAAAACAGACACTCGCTGTCGCACATCCCCTCTTGAAAAAACGAACTCCCCACCAAGGCAGACCCCTGTCGATGTAACTTCGAGGGGCTTTAGAATCTCTACTTTGCTGTTAAGCCCAGAATGAAAGACCAAAGCTTCTTGAGAAGAGATGCTGATAGCTCGACCGCTTGAATACGCTTCGTAGCTCAACGAGGCAATTTCCAACAATAACTCGTCCAGCTCGGAACGTGCCACCAGTCCCTGGTAGGCGCCGGACAGATTCGGCAGCACCAGGGCTGTCGCCAACGAGACAAGCGTCAGCACGACGATTAGCTCTATAAGCGAAAATCCCTCGAGAGTCTTCATCTCACTTGTCTGGCAAATAACCGACATCCGAATTGAGTTCTTCACCACCTTTACTGCCATCAGCACCAAGGGAGTACAGAGCGAAATCAGAGATCCCGGATTTGGTCAACTCGTACTGGTATGCATTCCGCCAGGGATCCAGTGGCACCTCATCTTCTAGATAGGGACCCTGCCAGAACTGAACGCCGGATGGTTCTCTTACAAGGGCCTGCAGCCCTTCTTCGGAAGTAGGTAGACGCCCAACATCGAGGTAAAAAAGGTTAACTGCGCTACGCATCATGGCGATCTGGGTTTCAGCCGTTTGAACCTTCGCCACATCCGCTCGACCAAAAAAACGGGGACCCACCAGGCCTGCAATAAGACCGAGGATCACCATAACAACCATCAGCTCGATCATGCTGAAACCGTTCGAAAATCTGTAACTCATCAAATATTCACCGTATTCATACTCGTAATTGCCAGAATAATGCCAAGCACCAGCACACCAATGATGATGCCAATGAACAGAATAGCCAGCGGCTCAATCAACGCTACAACGGTGGTCATCCTGTTTTTGCATTTCACATCGTAGAGCTTTGCCACTGACTCAAGCATGGGCGGCAGTGCTCCTGATTTTTCGCCAACCTTGATGAGATTGGTCGCGGTCGCAGTCAGCACTTTCTGTTCCGACAAAGACTTCGACAGAGACTCCCCCTGGCGGACATTATCCACTACTCGCTCCAGGCTTCTGCGCTTCCTGTCGATTCCCATACCCGTAGCAGCCAGGTTCAATGACGTAAGCAGCTCAACTCGACTTGCGGTCATAGTTGCCATCATCGCCGCCCAGCGGGCAATTTCCGTTTCCAGAATCCACGTGCCCACGATCGGCCATGTCGCCAGTTGGTTGTAAAGGACAGACCTGACCCTGGGCTGTCGCAAATACCATGCAGCTAATGCACCAAGCGCAACCACCAGCAGAATCAGCCAGGGATAGTGTGCATTGAAGAACATGCCTGAACTCAGGACCGCCGTGGCCAGCCAGGGCATATCCACCCCTCGTTCCAAAATATGCGCAAACCTCGGGACTACCAGAATGAATATAAGGCTGACAGCAACAAATCCGGAAAGCAGGAGCACCGCCGGATAGATCAGTGCCGAGCGAAATTGAGTGGCGATATCGAGTTCATACTCCATCTGTTCGACACCGCGCCTCAGGCAACCCGGCAAACCTCCTGACAGCTCGCCGCTCTGGATGAGCTGAATCAGGTAATCGGGTACGTTGAGGTCGGAGGCCTTGACCGCCTGCGCCAGGGACTCCCCACTACGTAATCGTTGGTTCACGCTGGTAAAAAAAACGCTCAACTGTGGGTGATAGTCAGACTCAGCCTGAGATTCAACCGCTTCCGCAATCGAAACACCGGACTCCAGAAGAGTTGCCAATTCAAACAGCGCCAAAACCACTTCTTGTCGAGATACGTCTCTCTGGAATCTCGCTAACGTTTTTTCGGATGCTTCTCGAATCTCTGTAACGAGCATCCCTTCGGTTTCTAACACACGAATGGCTTCGCGCTCGCTGGCAGCATCAATGACGCCCTTCACGACATGACCGTCGTCGGCATGCAGCGCTTCGTACTGCAGTCTCACCTAGGTCTCCACTCCGCTGGTCACCCTGATCACCTCTTCGACAGTGGTGAGACCGCGAGCCGCCTTGATCAGGCCATCCTGGTACATGTTGCGATGGCCTTCCTCTATCGCCAGCTTCCTGATCTGAGAAACAGTGGCTTTATTGACCACCATGTCGCGCATTTCTCCTGAGATCGGGTATATCTCATAGATGCCAGTCCGACCCCGGTATCCTACGTCCATGCACTTGTCACAGCCCTGGGCCACTTTCCACTCTGGATCAAAACCCAGGTCAAGTTTCAGGAAATCCTGCTCAATCTGGTCTGGGACCTTAGCGTCGGTCGCACAATGCCCACAAAGTTTTCGAACAAGCCGCTGCGCCTGGACAAGTTTCATGGGGGCTGCCACAAGAAATGGCTCCACACCCATGTCGATTAGACGGGTGAACACCGACAGCGCATCATTCGTGTGCACCGTCGAGAGTACCATGTGGCCGGTCAGTGCGGACTGGATCGCAATGTCTGCAGTTTCCTTGTCCCTGATCTCACCCACCATGATGACGTCAGGGTCCTGTCGAAGGATGGCCCGGAGCGCCTTGGCGAAGGTGTAGCCGATTTCAGCATGTGCCTGAATCTGTGTGACACCAGGCACAACAAACTCCACCGGGTCTTCGACAGTGATGATCTTCTTGCGACCGTCGTTTGCAGCTGCCAGTGCCCCGGACAGTGTGGTGGATTTACCAGAGCCTGTTGGACCCGTCACGAGGAACATGCCATTAGCCTCGCCAATCGCCTGCTCTACCATCTCAAGATGATCGGGTTCGAGCCCAAGGTTTGGCAGTTTCACCACGTCCCTTTCCTTGGGGAGCAGCCTCATGACGATAGATTCACCATGAACACCAGGAACCGTTGATACGCGAATATCCATTTCTGAACCGGATATCCGGGTCGTGATACGTCCATCCTGCGGCAGGCGGCGCTCCGCGATATCCAACCCCGATATCAGTTTGATACGACTCGCCACAGCAGGAAAACGTTCAGCGGGTTGTCGGAATCGCGTATAGAGAATCCCGTCGGTTCGCAATCGAACAGCAAAACCCTCTTCATCAGGCTCAATATGTACATCAGAAGAATCGGTATTAATCGCCTGAGCAAGAATGTTGTTCACCAATTCAACCACCGGAGCTTCTTCTGCCAGTTCACGCAGGGCCTTGGACGAACCGGACTCATGAATCAGGTCGTCTACCGATTTCTCCTTCTTGATGAAGTCCAGGACCGCATCCAGTTCCTGGCTGGAAATCAGGCAATATTCCACGTCCATATCGGGATAAAAGTAGCGCATCGTATCCCGGATGAAGGAAGTCTGCTGCTTGCAACAGCAGATGATTTTGTCTTCCTCGGGCCAGTGGACCAGGGAATGATCGAGGTACCAGTCGAAAACGATATCCGTCTCATCCATGGCCACAAATAGCTCATGGAACTCAGGAAGCTCAATTCCCTGCCCCACGATTCTCTGACCCGTCTGTTCTGATAGAACTCGCAGGAGAATCTCCTCAGACAGCGCCCCGACCCGAATCAGGATCGAGCCAAGCAATCCACCAACGGAATTTTGAATATCCAGGGCTTTCCGCAGGTCTGATTCGCTAATTGCATCGACGGCCAGTAGCCGTTGACCAAAGAGATTTTCATTCTGCAACTCTGACGTAAGTTCGGAGGTCACAACCATGAGAAAATGTTAACCGAATACTATCAATTTGACCGCACAAGTTAATGACGGCACCTTTCCACGCGGTATAATGCGCCACACTTCCTGAACGCTAAGTTAACCCTTGAATCGCAAAGGCATTATTCTCGCAGGTGGATCCGGTTCACGTCTGCATCCTCTGACCATGTCGGTGAGCAAACAGCTGTTGCCTGTTTTCGATAAGCCGATGATCTACTACCCCCTGTCCACGCTCATGTTGTCAGGCATCAGGGACATCCTGATCATCTCCACACCCCGGGACCTGCCCGCGTTCCAGGACTTGCTTGGAGATGGCAATCAGTGGGGCCTGAACCTGAGTTATGCCGAGCAGCCTTCTCCTGACGGTCTTGCCCAGGCGTTTATCATTGGCGACTCCTTTATTGGCAACGATAACGTCACTTTGATACTGGGTGACAATATCTTTTATGCGCAGGGTATGCGCAGCAAGCTCGGCTCGGTGTCAGGGCAGGACAAGGGTGCAACGGTATTCGGCTACTACGTGAGCAATCCTGAGGACTACGGCGTTGTTGAGTTCGACAGCGAAGGCAAGGCTGTTTCCATCGAAGAGAAACCTGAAGCACCGAAATCGCACTACGCGGTGACCGGCCTCTACTACTATGACAACGACGTAATCAATATCGCTAAAAACCTGAAACCCTCTCCCCGGGGGGAACTGGAGATCACTGATGTCAACGTTCACTACCTGGAACGGGGTGACCTCGAGGTTGAGGTTTTTTCGCGGGGCACCGCGTGGCTGGACACAGGCCAGCACGCCCACCTGCTGGACGCCGCCAATTTCGTCAGGATCGTCGAAGAGCGGCAAGGATTAAAAATTGCCTGCCCGGAAGAGATCGCCTTCAAGATGGGTTTTATTGACGCAGCCCAACTACAGAAACTGGGCGCAGCACTTGTAAAAAGTGGCTATGGTCAGTATTTACTTCAGATCCTGAACAGCCAAACGCCATGAATATCATCGAAACCGAGATTCCTGAAGTCCTGGTCTTTCAGCCACGGGTTTTCGAAGACGACCGAGGTTTCCTCTTCGAGTCTTTTCGTGCGAGCTGGCTACCGGGGTACGACTTTGTACAGGACAACCACAGCCGATCCAGCAAAGGAACATTGCGGGGTTTGCACTATCAATTTGAGAATACCCAGGGCAAGTTAGTTCGGGTCACTCGTGGCGAAGTATTCGATATCGCGGTAGATATCAGGCAATCGTCATCAACTTTTGGCAAGTGGGTCGGAAGGATCCTGAGCGAAAACAACAAGGAAATCTTCTGGGTGCCGCCTGGATTTGCGCACGGATTCCTGGTGCTTTCTGATACCGCGGACTTTGTGTACCGCTGCACCGATTATTATGCGCCGGGCGATGAGTATGCCATCCGGTGGGATGACCCGGAGCTTGCTATCGACTGGCCTGCAGAAGCACTACCACCCACCCTGTCAGACAAAGATGCACTGGCGCCGCTGCTGGCGGACGCCAAACTGTTTCCCTAGGCCTATAATCCAACTATGAAATTTCTCGTTACCGGCGGTGCCGGCTTTATCGGATCAGCAGTCATCAGGTTCCTGATTGATGAAACTGATCACCAGGTCCTGAATGTCGACAAGCTGACCTACGCCGGCCATCTCGAATCCCTCGAACCCATTGCCGACAGTGACCGCTACCAGTTTGTGCAGGGGGACATCTGTGATGCGGACCTGATGCAACAGGTGGTGGATGAGTTTAAGCCGGACCGAATCATGCACCTCGCTGCTGAGTCCCATGTGGACCGATCTGTCGATGCTCCCGGAGAATTCATCGAGACCAACATCATCGGCACATTCAACCTGCTGAACGCGGCAAGAAAGTACAGGGAAGAGTCCGGCATCGAAGATTTCCTGTTCCACCACATTTCTACCGATGAGGTATTCGGCTCACTCGGTGACGATGGCTTTTTTACAGAAGACACACGATACGACCCCAGGTCACCTTACTCCGCCAGCAAGGCATCATCCGACCATCTTGTCAGAGCCTGGGGTGAAACCTACGGGCTACCGATTGTGGTGACCAACTGCTCCAACAACTACGGTCACTACCAGTTTCCCGAGAAACTGATTCCCCTCATGATCATGAACACCTACAACCAGAAACCACTGCCGGTTTACGGCGATGGCTCGAACGTTCGGGACTGGCTGCACGTGGATGATCACGCGCGAGCTCTCTACCTGGTGGTGACAGAAGGCAAAGCTGGCGAGACCTATAACATTGGCGGCAAGAACGAGAAGACCAACCTTGAGGTTGTGCAAACGATCTGTGACCTGATGGCATCTTTTAATCCCCCGACCGGGGACTTCAACTATCGTGATCTGATCACCCACGTGACGGACCGACCCGGCCATGACTTTCGCTATGCCATCGATACGACCAAGATCGAGCGGGAACTGGGTTGGCAACCCCTGGAAACCTTTGAATCCGGGATCGAAAAGACCGTCGAGTGGTACCTGGGCAACCAGGCCTGGTGTGAAGCCGTCTCCGAGGCTTATTCCCAAGAACGCCTGGGACTCAAGAACGCCAAGTAATGCCCTACGTTACCGTTAACAACGCGCGACTATGGTATGACGCGGCCGGTGAAGGAGCGCCAATCCTGCTGCATCATGGTTACACCGCATCGAGGGACAACTGGCAACCGGTAGGCCGAATCCTCGAGCACAAGTATCGCGTCGTTATCATGGAGTGCCGCGGATGTGGCCAGAGCGAACACACTGAGGAAGGTAATAACCTGGAACAGTTTGCTGAGGATGCCGTGGCCCTGATGCGAGAACTGGGGCACGACACCTTTACGTTTGTCGGGCACAGCATGGGTGGTGGTGTCGGAATGACAATCGCCATCAAACATCCGGAAGCCCTGGACAAACTGGTATTGGTTGGCTCAGTCAGCGCCAAGGGCCTCATCGGCCAGAGCTTTCGAACCAATGTAGAACAAAGACTCGCCGCAAGGAAAGCCAGAGACCGGGACTTTTTTCTGAGGGAACAGCGGGATGGTTTTTTCAGGCCGGATGTTCAGACCGAAGCCTGGTTCGAAAAACGCATTCATCACATGATGCACGTGATATCTGAGCGACACCTGGTTGATGCCATGCAATCCATGCAAAGCATGGATTACACGGAAGCGCTTGCGGGGATAGAGACGCCTACCCTGGTTATCGCCGGTGGCGTGGACCCGTTGATGAAAACCAATATCGAGGATTACCAGCGCTTACCCAATGCGGCGCTGCATATCTTTTCCCGCGCCGCACATGAAATCGGCATTCATGAAACCGAGGGCACAGCAAAGGCCATTGACGAGTTTATGCAGCATGGCCCGCTGAATGCGGACACGTTGAAACGCCGTTAAGCGATATCTGCTGCGAGCGCGGCGCGAACACCTTCTGCGACAAGCACATCGTCCGCGTCATAGTTTTCGTGATCGATACCAAAGGTGATTGAATCGCCTGCTTTCAATGCGTCCACCTGGGACTGCTCAAACTGGAAACGCAGAAAGTGAACGGCTGAGGTCTTCTCGTCATTTGCTCGCTCAAGGTCTTCATCAGCAATGGCAAATACTTGCTCAGTATCACCCACCTGAACCCAGATGCGGTTTTCAATATCAATCAGCTCGGCCAGGCGCTCCTTGCGCTGGTCCACATCGGGGTACTGGATCAGCATGCTGCACTTCCAGTTGTCCCCGTCAGGAATAAGCGGGTTATAAGCGTCCAGTTCTTCCTGGATACCTGCTGCCTCAAAAACTTTTTCGATGCGCAGCATTTCCTGGATCTGGTACTTTATCGTCAAAAGGTCCTCAAAGATCAGCAGGACGTGCCTGCCTATCTGCACACGTCGATTCTCCTTATGCGCCAGAACCTCAGTTCGAAATGCCGCTCGATTCTCGGCATATTCTTCCAGGCTCCACAAATCTTTTCTTTCCAACATCGTTCTTTCCAAATCTGACTGGGCAATTCCCATCGTTAAATTCCGTAAGCTTTGCGAAGCAGTGACATCGGGTGCTCCGCCTGTTCAACTTTTTCTGACAGGTTCGCGATATGTACGGCTGCCATCGGGCAGTCGGATGCGAAATGGTCAGGCTCTGCTTTATCAACCTGCCGTACCACCGGTCGTGCAATCTTGAGTGACTTCTCGCGGGTTTCTTTTTTCACGGCATAAGTTCCGTCGTGCCCGGAGCAACGCTCGATGGCATTAACTTCTGTTTCAGGCACCAGATTCAGGATGTCGCGCGTCTTGATGCCGATATTCTGTACTCGCAGGTGACAGGCCACCTGGTAGCTGATGTCCCCAAGGGTATTCTTGAATTCGGTGTTGAATTCACCTTCCTTGTGTCGCAGGAACAGGTACTCAAAAGGATCAAAAAACGCTTTCTGGACTTTCAGGACATCTTCATCATCCGGATACATGAGCGGCAGTTCCTGCTTGTACATCAGCACGCAGGAAGGAATCGGCGCAATCAGGTCGTAGCCTTCATCCACCAGCTTTGCCAGCACAGGGATGTTTTTTTCCTTCAGTTCGTTAACGGCGTCCAGGTCACCGAGTTCAAGTTTCGGCATACCACAGCAGGCTTCCTTTGGTACAAGGTCAATATGGATACCGTTGTGGCGAAACACCGCGGCAAAGTCTTCACCGAGATGCGGCGTGTTGTAGTTGCCATAGCAGGTCGCATAAAACGCGACTTTACCGGTGGTCTCACCAACCGCCTTGACCTCGGTCTCACCGCTGTCACTACTGGGAAAACGCTTGCGCAGGGTTTTTGAATGGTAGGACGGTACCGGTGCTTCCCTGTGAACACCGAGAGCGCCTTCAAGGGCGTTCCTGAACAGACCATTGTTGTTGAGTGCGTTGACCGTGACGTCGACGACAGGGATCGTCGCCAGTTTGCCAACCGTGTCGGTACTGGTCAGGACGTTATCCCTGAGAGACGCACCCTCATTTTTGTAGCGCTGCGCTTTCGCGCGCAGCATCAAGTGGGGGAAATCCACGTTCCACTCATGAGGCGGCACATAGGGACACTTGGTCATGTAACAGAGGTCACACAGGTAACACTGGTCGACAACGTCGTAATAGTCCTCCTTGGCGACACCGTCAACTTCCATGGTGTCACTTTCGTCCACGAGGTCAAATAACGTGGGGAAGGAGTCGCAGAGACTGACACAGCGTCTGCAGCCGTGGCAGATGTCATAGACTCGCTCCAGTTCTTCGAACAAGTCGTCCTTGTCCCAGAACTTCTCCGATTTCCAATCTATTGAGTGACGGGTTGGAGCCTCAAGGCTCCCCTCACGTTGACTCATTGTCAGCTCCTAACCATCGAGTGCATCAAGTGCCTTCTGGAAACGGTTCGCATGGCTTCGCTCAGCCTTGGCCAGCGTTTCAAACCAGTCAGCAATTTCATCAAAACCCTCATCGCGAGCTGTCGCTGCCATTCCAGGGTACATGTCAGTGTACTCGTGAGTCTCACCAGCGATGGAGGCCTTCAGGTTATCACCTGTGTTGCCAATTGGCAGACCAGTCGCCGGATCGCCAACTTCCTCAAGATACTCAAGGTGACCGTGGGCATGGCCAGTTTCACCTTCGGCAGTCGAGCGGAAGACTGAAGCCACGTCATTGTAGCCTTCAACGTCGGCCTTCGCTGCGAAATAGAGATATCGACGGTTCGCCTGGGATTCACCGGCGAATGCATCTTTCAGGTTCTGTTCTGTTTTCGAATCTTTCAGGGACACGATTAAAATCCTTACGTTTATTGGGTGAATGGAGAGGTTAGAGCTGCACCCATAATTCGTCCAATGAATCTTTTAGTTCGCATTGATCGAATATTCCAATGGGCAATCTCACGGGGAAATACGCTTGGAGCCCTGGAACAGATCATCGACAGACTGCCAAACAACACCCGCTGACCCGTTGCCGATGACCTGGCCGTTCACCTGCCCCACCGGCCAGACTTCCTGGCCCGTGCTGGTCACCCAGACTTCATCTGCACCCAGCAGCTCAGACTCCGATATCGCACGCTCCTCGACAACAAGCCCGGCAGCCTGCGCCAGTTCAATCACGTGGCCCCGGGTAATGCCGTGCAGAAGAAAATTGCTCTTCGGTGGGGTCACAATCACACCGTTGCTGACGATAAATACGTTTGCGGCCGTGGACTCAGTCACCTCGCCGTCCCTGATCAGGATCGCATCGTCGTAGCCCTCGGCGATGGCCTCGTTCTTGAGAAGCCCGTTGGCAATCAGGCTGACTACCTTGATGTCTCCCCTGCCCCAGCGGAAATCAGCTTTCGTCACTACCTTGAGGGGAACAATGTCTGTTCGCTCCAGCACCGGCGCATGCATCACCGTGATCAGCACCGTGGGAGATGCGGCCGCGGGATAAACATGGTTTCTCGGTGAGGCAACACCACGGGTCACCTGCAGATAAAGGTAGGCAGGGTTTTCTTCGCCCCGGGCCACTGCCTCCAGGATCAGAGTGCGCCACTCTTCCGAGGTATGCGGCGAATCAAGCCGGATCGCATCCAGGCTTCGCTGCAGCCTGGTGAGGTGCTGGTCCAGTGTAAACACTTCACCGTCATAAACGGCCATGACCTCATAGATGCCATCCCCGAACATGAAGCCACGATCAAACACGGAAACCCGGGCATCTTCGGGCTGCATCCATTCACCATTCAGGTAAGCAATCGCCACACTTCACCTTCCGCAAGCAACGTTAAGAATCAGCCCTGCATGATAAACTAGTTGATCCCGTCTGCATTAAGGATGTGTTAGTGGATATTCAGGATCTCGGCTCACTGGGCGAACTGATCGGCGGCATCGCTGTTGTAGCATCTGTCATTTACCTGGCAATCCAGATTCGTCATGGCATCAGCGGCTATCGCAGCCAGACAATCCTCGAAACCACGAATCATTTCTCCAACCTGCAACTGGAGCTCGCAAAAAGCGATACGCTCCTGCAGGCCTGGGCGAAAGCAGAACGCGGTGACACCCTGGAGCCACTGGACGCAAGACGAGTTATCAACATCGTCAGCAGCTACCTGATCGGTTTCGAAAACATGCATGCACAGGCAGCGCAGGGCATGATGGACCAGGAGGCCTACGATGCCAGACGAGTCGTTATCGCTTCACTGATGGCATATACGGGCATCTGGGATTGGTGGCGAGCGATGGGCAAAAACCAGTTCCCGCCTGCCTTCGCTGCAGACGTTGAGAAAGCTGTTAAAGACTTCAAGATCGAGGTTGACGAAACATGAAGAAGTTGTTGATCGCCAACCGGGGCGAAATTGCCATTCGCATCGGCCAGACCGCGAAAGAATTGGGATACAGGACAGTCGCCATTTACCCGGAAGATGACGCTGAATCCCTGCACGTGTTGCGTGCCGATGAGTCAATGCAGATACCTGGAACCGGTGCTGCTGCTTACCTGAATATTGCAGAGGTTGTGAAGGCCGCCATCGAAACCGGTTCCACTGCGGTACATCCGGGATACGGGTTCCTTAGCGAGAACCCGGCATTCAGCGAGGCTGTGCTCGAAGCCGGTCTGATTTTTGTTGGGCCGACAACCGACCAGCTCAAAACATTCGGAAACAAGGCCGGCGCCCGTGCACTGGCGCAGGAACTCGGCGTGCCACTGGTGCCCGGCACGAACGAAGACACCACCCTGGAACAGGTGAGGGAATTCCAGGCCCAACATCCTGAGCGCGGTATCGTCATCAAAGCCATCTCCGGCGGCGGCGGTCGTGGCATGCGCATCGTTGAATCCGGGGAGGATACGGAAAAACCTTATGATCGATGTCGCTCGGAAGCCAATCTCGCCTTTGGTGACGAACGCGTCTACGTGGAACTGCTGATACCCCGCGCAAGGCACATAGAGATCCAGATACTCGGTGACGGCCAGGGTGGCGTCGTGCACCTCTGGGAAAGGGATTGCAGCGCCCAGCGACAGAACCAGAAGATTGTTGAGATTGCCCCCAGCCCGTCACTCCCCATGGAGACAAGGGACGCGCTGCTTGACGCTTCTCTGGAGATGGCCCGCCACGCGAGCTACCGAGGTCTCGGCACGTTCGAATTTCTCGTCAATGCCGATGACCCTGCCGAGTATTTCTTTATCGAAGCCAACGCCCGCCTGCAGGTGGAACACACCGTGACCGAGGCGATCACCGGGATTGACCTGGTGGAACAACAACTTCGAGTCTCGGAAGGCGCCTCCCTGGAAGATCTCGGATTAACCTCAGCACCACCTCGCAAGGGGTTCGCGATACAGTGCCGGATTAACATGGAAACACCGGGAAAGAACGGCCTGTTTAAGCCGACTGGTGGAACGATCAGGTCTTTCGAACCACCCACAGGACCGGGGATCCGTGTGGATACTTTCGCACGCACAGGATGCAAGACTTCGACCCGCTACGATTCACTGTTGGCAAAACTGATCGTTCACAGCCGCCAGGATGACTTCGAAGCCTGTGCGGACAAAACCCTGCGCGCACTGGACAACTTTCTGCTGGAAGGATTCGCTGTCAATGCGCCGTTTCTTTCATCCCTGATCGCCTCTGAAAAATTCCGCAGCGGCGACATCACCACTCGATTCATCGACCAGAATCTTGAGACTCTGGTTCAGGACAACGCAGCGACAGAAAAATCGAAAGCGGGCCTTGCTGGTACCCGGCTCAACACAAAAGACCCCCTGGCGGTGCTCGCCCTGGGCAAATCTGAAATGGCGCAGGAACAGGATGATGTCATGACCCTGCCTGCAGACATCGAAGGCCCCGCAGGCAGTACACCCGTGGCGGCGCCTTTGCAGGGCACCATTATTGAACTGTCAGCGGTGGAAGGTGATCTCGTTTACCAGGGGCAGGAGCTGGTGGTTATGGACGCCATGAAAATGGAGCACGTGATCCAGGCGCCTGTTTCCGGTGAAGTGGTCATGGTTACCGCCGAGCCCGGCGACGCAATTGTCGAGCATCACCCTATCCTGTTTATTTCGGAGCAGGAAGTCAGCGCCGGCGAGGCGCAGCAATCCGTTGAGCAGGATCTCGATTACATCCGTCCAGACCTGCAGGAAGCGCTCACGCGCCACGGCTACAAGCTGGACAAAAACCGGGAAACTGCAGTAGCAAAAAGAAAAAAGACGGGACATCGCACAGTCAGGGAGAACATTGAGGATATCTGTGATCCCGGCACGTTCGTGGAATATGGATCCCTTACCATTGCGGCGCAGAGACGGCGACGTACCGTCCAGGACCTGATGGAAAACACACCAGGTGACGGCATGGTGACGGGTATCGGCAGCGTCAACCAGTCACTGTTCCCGGGCCAGGACACCCAGTGTGTTGTCATGTCGTACGACTACATGGTGCTGGCTGGCACCCAGGGCCTGCAGAACCACCGCAAGAAAGATCGCATGTTTGAACTGGCAGAACAGTTGCAGATCCCGGTGATCCTGATTGCAGAAGGCGGCGGCGGTCGACCCGGTGATACCGATGGCGCCGGTATCGCCGGACTGGATTGCCTGGCGTTCCAGCTCTATGGCGCACTGAGTGGACTCGTGCCAAGGATCGGCATCACAACCGGGCGCTGTTTTGCCGGGAACGCTGTACTGCTCGGCACCAGCGACATCGTAATCGCCACTGAAGACTCAAACATTGGCATCGGCGGACCTGCCATGATTGAAGGTGGCGGTCTTGGCATCTTCAAACCGGAAGAAGTTGGCCCGATGGAAGTCCAGGTACCCAACGGCGTGGTTGATGTTGCGGTCAAGGATGAAGCGGAGGCTGTGAACGTTGCCAAAAAACTGCTTTCGTATTTCCAGGGTCCCGTCCAGGAGTGGGCCTGCCAGGATCAGCGCAAGCTGAGATTCTCCATCCCGGAGAACCGCCTGCGTGTGTATGACATGAGAGAGATTATTGAAACCATCGCTGACGACGACTCAGTGACCGAACTTCGAAAGCAGTTCGGCATCGGTATCATCACCTGTTTCGCACGAATCGAGGGAAGACCTGTCGGCATCTTGGCCAACAACCCTGTTCACCTTTCAGGCGCTATCGACACGGATGCGTCAGACAAGGCCGCGCGATTTGTACAGCTCTGTGATGCCTTCGATATCCCTCTCGTTTCCCTCGTGGATTGCCCGGGCATCATGGTTGGCCCCGAGATAGAGAAGACAGCTCTGGTGCGACATGCGGCGCGCCTGTTCGTCATCAGCACGAGTATCACCGTGCCTTTCATGTCTATCGTCGTACGAAAAGGTTATGGCCTGGGCGCCCAGGCAATGACGGGCGGCGGCTTCAAAGCCTCAACCTTCACCGTGAGCTGGCCCACAGGAGAATTCGGCGGCATGGGGCTGGAGGGCGCCGTAAAACTGGGCTACAGGAAAGAACTGGAAGCCATCGAAGACCCGGAAGAACGCCTGCAAGAGTACGAGAAACGCGTCGCGCAGATGTACGAGCGAGGCAAAGCGGTTAACTTCGCCACGGCGTTTGAGATTGATGAGGTGATCGACCCCATGGAAACACGGCAGTGGATCATGGCGGGGTTGAGGTCAGCGCCGAAACCTGCGCCCAGGATTGGCAAGAAGAAACCGTTTGTGGATACGTGGTAATTTAGGTCTGTAGAAATCCTTGATTCCTAATAAACTTTCAGTCGATCGTTGATCAGCTCACGAAAAGGTTCAAAGTCTTTGTTCGCTTCCTTGAATATCGGTTGTGTCACCTGAACTTTACTAGCAGTGTCTACGATTCGCTTCTGCTTCCAAGGTTCCAAACAAGCGGGATCGTATTCGAGTCTCAATCGACTGAGAATCTTGCGGACCGTCTGCTCCGGATTCTCAATGTTTGATTCATACTTTACCTGCAGGATGTTAGCGGGCCTAAGATCACGCCACCTATCGAGCAACGACTCCACCGCGTCATAGCAATGAGACAAATCTTCCAACGACTCCGAAAATCTGACTCCAGTTAGAAAGTCTGTTCTGAAGCAGGACCAAACAGTGGGTCCTTTTTCTCGAGTTGTGTGAATAACATGCGCTGTTGGAAACACCAAACGTATAACTTGCAAAAAATGATAGTTAACCAACGTCTTGTCTACAACAAATCGAGCGCTTTGGGGGCCGAGCAATTCGTAGTAGTTGTTTTCAATTTTTTCAAGAAAGGAAGTATCCTCACAAGCTCCAAACAATGCCGACATACTCTCATCATTAAAACGAAAGTCCATTTCGCGTTTGATCGCACTGAGGAGCCATCCACCTTCACCAAGAGGTTCGATATCAGGGTGCGCTCCCAGCATTTGTTCAAGAATGGAAGACCCTGAACGCGGCATACCTACAATAAAAATAGGGATTGGAGAATCTGTTTCCCGCTTAAAGTACGTATCGCTAACAATAAAATCCAGGTGTTCTTTATGCCGATCGATCATCGCCGCCACTCTCTCGAAGTCATAGTGTCGATGTTTCCTTTTCAGTCTGTTTGCCGTGAGAATGTGATCAAAAGCCTCCTTATAGCGCTTGTCTTTCACCAGCAAATTTCCTAAACCAAAATGAAATGAAGGAAACTCAACCTCTCTCTTAAGAGTTGGATGGCGATCAAAAAGGCTGTCCGCCGATTCTTCACCGGGCAGCCTTGAGAGGAGGAAAACTGACTTCGCATACGCCTCGTCGTCCAAGCTAATCCCTGCACTATAAAAACGCTCCAAGGACTCGGCACATTCCTGAAACTTGTTTTGCTCAAAGTAAACATGAGCCAATATGAAATGTGCTTCCAAACTGGAGCCATCCAGATTCGCTGCATTCTTGTAAAATTCAAAAGCGCAGGCACGGCTACCCTGCGCATAAGCCGCCCTGCCTAAAATCAGGTAATGTTTCAAAGTAGAATTAGGTGAGAGATTGAGGACGGCCAACCCTGATTCGCATTCTGACAAAGCCTGCTGCTCCTTGTTTTGCCTGATTAAACTCAAACAGAGTACAAGCCATGCATTAGGATCTCTTTGATTGATATTCAGCGTTTCACGAGAAGCCAGCTCGCTCTCATGAAACCTATTACTCTCAAAGAGTTGTTGATAACGGGTCATAAAGCTGACCTCCCTAACCAGCCAAAATATGTCGATAAAGATTGAGCACTACACAACTTGTGAGCCCATAAGTGCATTGGAATTTCTAGCTGCTCGCACTGGGCTTTCAAAGTCTACAATTAAGGACGCCATGTCAAAAGGGGCTGTCTGGGTAAACAGAGCTGGTAGAGCAAGGCGCCTTAGACGGGGAAAGTCAGTGCTCGACGCAGGCATGGGTCTATCACTCTACTATTCTGACGAGATACTAAAACAACAACCACCTGAACCGACACTCCTGGTAGACGAGGGGAGCTACTCAACCTGGATCAAACCCACGGGACTTTTGTCTGGGGGTAGTCGTTTCGGGGACCACTGCGCAATTAACCGAGTCGTTGAAAAAGAACTCGATCGCCCGACGTTCCTGGTTCATCGCCTGGATCGTTTCGTCTGGGGAGTCATGACTCTGGCACACTCAAAAAAGGCGGCAACTGAGCTATCACGGCAATTTCAATCCAGAGAGATAGAAAAAACCTACAAGGCGGTAGTTCATGGTCCCATCAGAGAGAGTCAAACCATTAACCTGCCAGTCGAGGGTAAAGCGGCTTTATCGAGGTTAACACCTTTGTCCCGTTCCAAGGATCACACCCTGATCGAAATCAGAATAGAGACGGGTCGCAAACACCAGATTCGCCAACATCTGTCCGCTATTGGCCACCCAATCATTGGCGATAGGCTTTACGGTTCTACTGATCCAAATGGGATTCAGCTGGCATCAGTTGCCCTGGGATTTAGAGATTTTGAGGGAAAATTCGTCAGATACGAACTACCTGAGGAACTGCATCCCAAACTCTTAAACGAGTGCTAGGAAGCAAACTGGATCAGAATACCTGCCGCGACTGCTGATCCAATGACACCCGCCACATTGGGCCCCATGGCATGCATCAACAGGAAATTGTGGGGGTTTGACTCGAGGCCTACCTTATTGGCAACCCGGGCGGCCATCGGTACAGCTGAGACGCCCGCCGCACCAATAAGCGGGTTGATTTTCAGGGGTGAGAGTAGGTTCATGAGCTTGGCCATCAGAACCCCGGTTGCAGTTCCAATAGCAAAAGCCACCATCCCCAGCGCAAGAATTCCAATGGTCTCTGCGACCAGGAATTGATCCGCTTTCAGCTTTGAACCCACCGCCAATCCAAGAAATATCGTGGTGATATTAATCAACGCATTCTGAACCGTGAAGTTAAGCCGCTCCACCACTCCACATTCACGCATCAGGTTTCCAAAGCAGAACATGCCCAGTAGTGGCGCAGCACTCGGCACCAGAAGCGCCACCAGCACCAGCAGCATGAGGGGGAAAAATATCTTTTCGCGTTGCGAGACCTCTCGCAATTGCTTCATTTCGATCTTGCGTTCCTCCTCGGTCGTCAGGAGCCGCATAATCGGGGGCTGGATGATTGGCACCAGAGCCATGTAGGAATACGCTGAAACGGCAATTGCACCCAGGAGGTGCGGTGCCAGCTGCCCTGCGACATAAATCGCCGTCGGCCCATCCGCTCCTCCTATAATGCCTATGGCTGCGGCTTCAGCCACGTTGAAGTCAAAAATACCGCGGGCAGAAAACACGAGAGCACCGAGCAACGTTGCAAAGATACCGAACTGCGCCGCTGCCCCAAGAAACAATGTCTTCGGGTTGGCGAGCAAAGGGCCAAAGTCCGTCATGGCCCCCACCCCCATGAATATCACCAGCGGAAAAACGCCTGTCTCAATGCCCATCATGTAGAACTGGTGCAACACTCCATCACCCACCGCGATATCGACGCCAGGGATATTCGCCAGGATGCCACCAAATCCAATGGGTACCAGGAGGAGCGGTTCGAACTTTTTGGCAATCGCGAGGTAAAGGAGACCCAGGCCAATCAGGATCATCACAAACTGATCCAGTGTTAGCTGATAGACACCAGTGTTATGCCAGAGTTCGAGTAACTGCTCCACGGTCAGGTTTAACCGAGCACAATCAGGGACTGGTTCGCATCCACCGAGTCGCCTTCCTGAACCAGAATGCGATTGATGGTTCCGCTATGAGCAGTGCGAATCTCGGTTTCCATTTTCATGGCTTCGAGCACCAACACCACATCTCCACTGGCCACGGTATCCCCAAGGTTCACGCAGACTTTGAAGACGTTGCCGGCAAGGGGCGCCTTGATCTCCTCTCCTCCGTTCAACGAAACCGGGGTAGTTGGTGAAGCAGGCGCCTGTGTGACTGGTACCTCGGAAGCCGATTCAATGTCGCCACCTTCAGAAACTTTCACGACAAAACGCTCACCGGATACTTCAACTGTGTAGACAGACGAACCACCAATAGAGGAAGGTGCTGCTACAGGCTCCGGTTCTGGCCCGGGTTTTGGCTCAAACGCATCGGGGTTGTTACGATTCGCAAGAAACTTGAGACCAACCTGTGGAAAGAGAGCATAGGTAAGCACATCATCATCGATGTTTTCACCAAAGATTAAACCCGCATCTTTCTCTTTCGCCTGCAGCTCGGCTTTGAGTTTCTCAAACTCCGGTTCAAGATTATCAGCAGGCCGGCAGGTGATGGGTTCACCGCCATCCAGGACGCGAGCCAGCAGTTCCTGATTCACAGGCGCAGGCGTCGCGCCATACTCTCCTTTCAGGACACCCTCAGTCTCCCTGGCGATACTCTTATAACGCTCACCCAACAGCACGTTGATAACCGCCTGGGTACCAACGATCTGGGAAGTCGGGGTCACAAGCGGAATAAAGCCCAGGTCTTCGCGAACCCTTGGGATTTCTTCCAGCACTTCACCAAACCTGTCAGATGCATTCTGTTCGCGCAGCTGGTTTTCCAGGTTTGTCAGCATGCCACCCGGCACCTGGGCAACCAGGATTCTGGAGTCAGTACCCTTCAGAGAACCTTCAAACTTCGCATATTTTTTTCGAACTTCCCGAAAGTACATCGCTATCTCTTCCAGCTTGCCCATATCGAGACCTGTGTCACGTCCTGTTCCTTCGAGCATGGAAACGATAGCTTCCGTTGGCGAGTGACCGTAAGTCATGCTCATGGATGAAATCGCAGTATCGAGATTGTCGATACCCGCTTCGATCGCCTTAATGTACGTAGCGGTCGACAATCCGGTAGTGGCGTGGCACTGCATGTGAATCGGTACCGCGACCGTGTTCTTCAGCTGACTGATAAGGTCATAGGCAACGTAGGGCGAAAGAAGACCCGCCATATCCTTGATCGCAATGGAATCAGCGCCCATGGATTCCAATCGGTTACCCATCTCAACCCAGGTATCGATGTTATGTACCGGGCTGATCGTATAAGACAGGGTACCCTGTGCATGCTTGCCCTGTTTGCGTACAGCTTCAATCGCACATTCCAGGTTTCTCGGGTCATTCATGGCATCAAAAATACGGAACACGTCCACACCATTGACAGCCGCACGCTCCACAAACTTATCGACAATATCGTCAGCATAGTGTCGGTAGCCGAGAATATTCTGGCCGCGGAACAGCATCTGCTGTGGCGTCTTTGGCATTGCTTTCTTGAGTTCACGAATCCGCTCCCAGGGATCTTCCCCAAGGTAGCGGATACAAGCATCAAACGTGGCGCCACCCCAGCTTTCCATCGACCAGAAGCCAACATCATCAAGCTTCTCAGCGATTGGCAGCATATCGTCAATGCGCATTCGGGTAGCAAAGAGAGACTGGTGCGCATCGCGCAACACCAGCTCAGTAATTCCAAGGGGTTGAGAATTGTTTTCGTTCATGGAGAACTATGTATCACAGGGTGTAGACCGCCGCCAGTGCTAACTGGCAACCTGGCTACTGATGGGGAAGCTGTTATGGTAGCTCACCTGGAAAGGATCGCGCCCCATTTTTCTGCCTCCTTGAAATCACCGGAGATCGCTGTATTCGAGAACAGCTCGATTCAAGACAATGAGCATTCTTTAAAAAACTGGAGAAAATCGAATTGAGCCTCTATAATCCGCCGCTCTTCGCGCGCTGGTAGCTCAGCTGGATAGAGCATCTGGCTACGAACCAGAAGGTCGGGGGTTCGACTCCCTCCCAGCGCGCCATTTTCTCGTCTCGACCGGTGCAGCCAGGGGCTTTAAAGCGGAGAGATCTCGGAGAGGTGGCCGAGTGGTCGAAGGCGCTCCCCTGCTAAGGGAGTATGGGTTAAAAGCTCATCGAGGGTTCGAATCCCTCCCTCTCCGCCAGTCAAAATCAGCATATTCTTCAGCACCAATTGCCGAAAAACGTCGCCTCGCCTCCTTGACCTTGCCCCCAAAAACTAAGCCATGAGTGAGATGGGATTTCCCGATAAAGTAGACCTAAGGGAGGTCCCAATGAAGAGAAAACGATTCAAGGATGAAGAGATCATCCAGATCCTGAAGGAACACGAAGCCGGTGTTTCGGCCGCTGATCTATCCAGAAAGTTCGGCTTTGCCGAAGGCA
>JADHNI010000001.1 GCA_016779585.1 Pseudomonadales bacterium | reverse complement strand
GATTCCAGCCCGACCTGCGCCAGCGATTCGAAACTGCCCTGAAGGAATTGCCGCGCAAGGACGCGGTACCAGATGATCGTCTGGATGCGATGGTCCTGTCTTTGATTGGTTCGATTGGGTTCGCTTTTCTCAGGGGTAAAGTCAGGCGGGACGAAAAAGGGCTGGCGATCAGGCTCGCAGTTCCCGATACTTCATATTTCGCATGATTCCAAAGGATTTCCCTTGAACGAAGATTTCGTCAGTGCGCTGACAGATTTGCTGAACCTCATGGATGGTTATCTAGGTTCGGCACAGTGGTTCCCGTTTGCGCTGCTCGGCACTGGCATCTTTTTTACGCTCTACCTCAAGTTCCCACAGATACGTTTTTTCAATCACGCCATCCGTATTGTCCGCGGCAAATACGACAAAGAAGACGCAAAGGGTGATGCGACCCATTTCCAGGCGCTCGCTACCGCCATTTCGGGTACGGTCGGCACCGGTAATATCGGTGGTGTGGCACTGGCTATTTACCTGGGTGGTCCCGCAGCACTGTTCTGGATGTGGATGACTGCTTTCTTCGGCATGACCACGAAGTTTGTTGAAGTCACCCTGTCACATAAATACAGGATGGTGGACGAAGAGGGCCATATCGTGGGTGGACCCATGTATGTGATGGAGCGGCGGTTGAATATGAAGTGGCTGGCTGTATTTTTCGCAGTCGCGACGGTCGTCAGTTCCCTCGGTTCAGGCAACCTGCCACAGAGTAACAATATTGCGAACGGAATGGCGTCGACCTTTGGTGTTCCCGAATGGATCACCGGCGCAGTCCTGGCAGCGCTGCTGTTCATGGTGATTGTTGGCGGCGTCACAAGAATTGTGAAAGTCGCTGAGAAAGTTGTGCCATTTATGGCAGTTGTCTATTTTTTCGGTGCACTTGCGGTGATTGCGGTTAACCTGCCGCAGATTGGACCTTCTTTCCTGGTGATTCTCCAGGATGCCTTTACCGGTTCGGCAGCCACCGGAGGTTTCCTGGGCGCGAGCTTTGCTTACGCGTTCAACCGAGGTGTTAACCGGGGGTTGTTCTCCAACGAGGCCGGTCAGGGTAGTGCGCCAATCGCCCATGCTGCGGCTAAAGCTGATGAGCCTGTGTCCGAGGGGATGGTGTCCATCCTGGAGCCGTTTATCGACACCATCATTATCTGCACACTGACCGGGCTCGTAATTCTCTCTTCCGGGGTATGGACCGAGAAATTCGAAAACCGTTTCCAGCGCTTCGACATGCATTACCTTGAAGGCAGCTATACGGAAAAGCGTGAGCAGGACAGGGCAGAGCTGTTTGCCTACCTTAATTTTGGAGAGTCGGACGTAAAACCGTTTGATGGCAAACTGACCGTCGTTGATGGGCGGGTCACCGAAGGCGGCTTTGCGGTCCTTCACAATCGATCCATTGCAGAGGATGTGCGTTACTCCAGCGATGGTGAGCCTTACACCGGTTCCATCACTATTGTTGACGGTAAACTCGATGACCGTGTGAGGGTAGACGGTAAATCCCTGGTTCATTCGGTGCGATTAACCAGCGAGGCTTTTGGCAGAGGCTTGCTTGGTGACTATGGTCGCTACATTGTTTCCATCACGCTCGTGCTTTTTGCATTTACGACGGCGGTTGCCTGGTCCTATTACGGCGACCGCGCCATGACCTACCTGTTTGGTGTTTCCTCTGTCCTGCCTTACAGGATCTTTTATGTATTGGGTTTCTTTCTGGCAGCGATTGCAGATACGTCACTGGTTTGGCTGGTTTCAGCGGTAACCCTTGCGCTGATGGCAATCCCGAACCTGATTTCCATCGTAATGTTGTATCGAGAGATGAGTGAGACGATCAGTGAATACTGGGAAAAGTTTGACCGTGAAAACCCGGAGGGTTACTAGATGAGTGCGGTTAGACCGGAAGCCGGAGACACCGGCTTTACCCTGGAACGCAGTCGGGAAATTCCCGCTCTGAACCTCACGGTAGAGGAATACAGTCACCCAAGCGGCGCGAAACATTATCACCTGGCAAACGACTATGAAGAGAATGTCTTTATGGTCGCCTTTCGTACGGTCCCTCATGATTCCACCGGGGTGGCACACATTCTGGAGCACACCGCGCTCTGTGGCAGTGAAAAATTCCCGGTGCGCGATCCGTTTTTCCTTATGATCCGGCGTTCCCTGAACACTTTTATGAATGCGTTCACAACCAGTGACTACACTGCCTATCCATTTGCCAGTCAGAATGAGAAAGACTATTTCAACCTCATGGAGGTATACCTGGATGCCGTGTTTTTCTCTCGCCTTGATCCCCTGGATTTTTCGCAGGAAGGTCACAGGGTAGAGTTCGAAAAGCCTGACGACCCACTGTCTCCGCTTGTTTATAAAGGTGTTGTATACAATGAGATGAAAGGGGACACGAGTTCTCCCATGTCGATGCTGTACCACGGCATACAGGAAGTCCTTTATCCGTCCTCTACCTACCATTACAACAGTGGTGGCGACCCGGTCACAATCCCTGATCTGAGTTACGAGCAGCTAAAAGCCTTCTACGAATCGCATTACCATCCTTCGAATGCCATATTCATGACGTTTGGTAATCTCGGCGCGGCAGTGCAGCAACAGAAGATCGCTGAGCTGGCACTGAACCGGCTTGAGGTAAAACCTGTCCCGCAGATTGCCGTAGAGCCCGAGGTGAGATACCAGCAGCCAGTGTCAAAAGAGATCAGCTACCCTGTCGACGATGATGATCTCAGTCGCAAGACACACATCGTGATGGGCTGGCTGCTTGGCCGCAATACCGACCTGAAGATGTTGCTGAAGTGCCATTTGCTGTCGGATGTGCTGCTCGATACCAGTGCTTCACCATTGCGTCTGGCGCTGGAGAAATCAGAACTTGCGACCGCAGCGTCTCCGATGTGCGGATTTGAGGAAGAGCACATGGAAATGAACTTCATGTGCGGTGTTGAAGGCAGCGACCCTGAACATGCGGAAGCCATCGAAGAACTCATTCTCGGGGTACTTGAGCAGGTCGCTGAAGAGGGTATTGGGGTCGACAAACTTGAGGCCGTCCTGCATCAGCTTGAGCTGTCCCAACGGGAAGTTGGCGGCGACGGATGGCCTTACGGCCTGCAGATTATCTTCTCCTGCATGTCTGCTGCGATTCACCGCGGTGACCCGATTGCGCTGCTGGACCTGGATGCTGTACTTGAAGAACTCCGGGCGGAAATCCAGGACCCGAATTTCATCAGGAGCCTCGTGAAGGAGTTGCTGCTGGAAAATCCACACCGTGTGCTTGTCGTTATGAAACCTGACAGGGAAATGGGCGCGACATTAATCAGGGAAGAACGCCACAGACTCGACAGGATTCGCTCATCCATGGATGAAGCGGAGATAGGGCGGGTCATTGATCTCGCTGCGGCGCTGAAGGCCCGCCAGGAACAGGAAGAGGATCTTGAGGTGCTTCCGCGGGTGACACGCAGCGATATCCCTCGCAACAGGAAGTTTCCGGAGGTTATTCGTGATGAGTCACGGCTACCAGTGATCAGCACCGCAGCTGCGGGTACAAACGGGATTACCTATCACCAGGTGATCAGCCCGCTGCCTTCGTTATCACCGGATTTGCTGGGATTGTTGCCGGCCTATACACAAATAGTTTCAGAAGTTGGATCAGCCGGGCGGGATTACCTGCAGACCCAGCATCTCCAGCATCGGGCGACCGGAGGTGTATCAGCATTTGCTTCCCTCCGCTCACACGTCGGTGATTGCGATACTGGGCGTGGATACCTGACCGTATCCAGTCGAACGCTCAACAATAAGGCGGAGGAGATGATCGAACTGGTTCGTGAAACGGTGCTCGAACCGCGGTTTGATGAATCTGATCGCATCCGCGAACTCATTCAGCAGCTGGCGATGCGTCGGCTGAATGGCATTGCCTCCAGCGGTCATCAATATGCCATGTCAGCTGCTGCAGGCGCTCTGCGACCGGTATCCGGAATGAATGACTATCTTTCCGGCATTCCTGCCATCATTAGGCTGAAAGCACTGGCGACTGATATCGCAGACGATGAGAATTTGTCAGCAGTTTGTAAGTCTCTCGAAGCGCTGCAGGCACAACTGAGATCGGTCAACCCTGAAATGCTTGTCATTGCAGAGGAGGATTTCCTGGGGCAGATAGTCGACAGGGTGGCCAGCCTCTGGACTGATGTACCGGCGGCGGACAACTCCCTGCTCGAATTAGCCGGGGCTGAACCGTCAGCGGATCGTGCTTTTGTTGTAACAACCCAGGTGAATTACTGTGCCAGTGCGTATCCGACCGTCCCTGAATCTGATGATGACGCGGCCAGCCTGTCCATTCTCGCCGGCGTGCTTCGGAACAATTTCCTGCATTCCGAGATACGTGAGAAGGGAGGTGCCTATGGCGGCGGCGCAGGCCATGACAGCACCAACGGCGTCTTTCGGTTCTACTCCTACCGCGACCCTCGCCTGGCCGAAACGTTTGATAGCTTCAGGCAATCGGTGGACTGGGCCATCAACAGCGACATCATGGATGCCATGCTGGAAGAGGCAGTGCTGGGGGTGATCAGCAGTGTCGATGCGCCGGGTTCACCTTCCGGAGAGATTCGCCAGGCTTATCACCATGGTCTGTTCGGGCGTTCAGCAGAGCACCGGGAACAGTCACGCAAGCGTTATCTTGAAGTCCGGCAGGACGATCTGAAGCGAGTTGCGAGCAAGTACCTCACCGGTACGCCGACACGGGCTGTTGTGACCAGTGAAAACCGTCTTTCGGAAGTTGACAGTGAATTTGTTCAGGTGACCATCTGACAGAAAATTTGTTCCCGTAGAGCGCTTTAAATTTCACGTTAATTTTGCCCCAAAAATCAACGTACTACTTGACAATGCCAATGTGAGTTCAAGCCGGCTGTTTACGGTCCTGTTTGCTTGACAATCAACCCTGCCTTGCTCATTCTGTCGGCCTTGATCGGATCGTCCAGAGTCACGTGTTCTCTGAGATTGTGGGCTTCCGGTCCTATATAAAACGATAAAAGCAACAAACCCCAGTAGGTATCAGCATGAAAAAGCACCAGATGAGACTTGGTACGGTGGCTAAAGCCCTGTGCCTGGTGTCTTTGATTAGTGCCGGTGAGGTATACGCGGCGTCTCTTGATGAGGTCCTCGGTGTGCGTTCTTCAACAACCGTTGATGGCGCAAAATCTCAGGCAAAGATCGACGAGGTTTCTGAAGAAACTCGTGACCTTCTCCAGCAGTACAAGACGATCATGAAAGTGGTCGACGGTCTCCGTGTTTATAACCAGCAGCAGAGGCGACTCATCACCAATCAGGAAACTGAGCTTGCGGAACTGGAAGAGTCCATCGACCAGGTTACTGTGATTGAACGCCAGATCGGTCCACTGATCGAGCGCATGATCGAAAACCTCGAGAAGTTCGTTGACCTGGACATTCCATTTCTGATCAGTGAGCGCAGGGAACGAATTGATTTCCTCAAAGACACACTGGACCGATCTGATGTATCTGTTGCTGAAAAGTTCAGCCAGGTGCTCCAGGCTTACCAGGTTGAAAACACATACGGCACAACCATTGAAGCCTACACCGATACTATTGAGCTCGACGGTGCGACTCGCCAGGTTGACATGCTCAAGTGGGGAAGGGTTGCCCTTGTATTCCAGACACCTGATGGTGAAGTCACCGGCGTCTGGGACAACAACGCACGCCAGTGGCAGATCCTGGGTAGCGAATTCCGTCGTGGCGTACGTGATGGCCTGCGTATCGCACGCAAGACCATGACTGCCGATCTCGTCCACCTGCCTGTTCCGGCTCCAGGAGAATAAGTCATGAAGAAAGTATTAGGATTTGTGATGGCTGCAGCCCTGGCATTCAGCGGGGCGTCTTACGCGGCAGAAGAAGAGATTCCGGCAAAGAGCCTTGCAGAACTCCTTGAACTCGTTAAGGATGGCAAGGTCGTTAACGCAAGAATCAATGACCAGCGGGAAAAAGAGTTCCTTGCTGACAAGGCCGCGCAGGCACAGGAAGTTCGTAACGCTGAACGCATGCAGCGTGAAGAAGAAGCTGAAGCCGAACGCCTTGAAAACATCTTCGAGAAGAACGAACAGGACATTGCCGCCAGGCAGGAAATCCTTGCCAAGCGCCTCGGTTCGCTGCGTGAGCTGTTTGGCGTTCTGCAGCAGGTCTCAGGTGACACCCAGGGTGTCTTCGAGGGTTCCATTGTTTCTGCTCAGTTGCCAGGTCGCGGTGAGTGGCTCGGTGAGTTTGCCCAGTCCATGGGTAAAAGCTCCAAGCTCGCTACTATCGAAGAAATCGAACGACTCTGGTTCGAGCTTCAGCGCGAGATGACCGAAAGTGCAAAAATTTCCCGTTTCAACACCACGGTGGTCACTCTTGATGGTGAACAGGTTGAAAAAGAAGTTGTACGGGTAGGTTCTTTCAACCTGGTTGCAGACGGAGAGTACGTTAACTATGACATCGAAACAGGTAATGTGCTTGAACTGCCGCGTCAGCCTGCAGCACGTTTCGTGTCTTCAGCTGGTGACCTGCAGGGTGCTTCCAGTGGTTTTGTTCCCTTCGCGCTGGACCCGACTCGTGGCCAGCTGCTGTCACTGCAGGTACAGGTTCCCACTATTGAAGAACGTGTTCAGCAGGGTGGTACGCCAGGTTACGTGATTATTACGCTGGGTATTATTGCGCTGCTACTCTCCATCGAGCGTTTCATCACGCTGACTCTGGTAGGTGGCAAGGTTAAGAAACAGGCAGCCAATGCCGGCAGTGCCGATACCGGCAATCCGCTGGGTCGTGTCCTGCAAGTTTACCATGAAAACAAGAACATCGACGCAGAAACGCTGCAGCTGAAACTGGACGAGGCGATCCTGAAGGAACAACCGGCTATCAACGCCCGTATTGCCTTCATCAAGATCATCTCCATGGTTGCACCGCTGCTCGGTCTGCTGGGTACGGTTATCGGTATGATCGTGACCTTCCAGGCAATTACGCTTTTCGGTACCGGTGATCCGAAGACAATGGCCGGCGGTATTTCACAGGCATTGATCACTACGGTTCTCGGTTTGACAGTCGCAATCCCGACGGTGCTGCTGCACTCAATCGTGGATTCGCGAGCGAAAGGCATTCTGCATATCCTCACGGAGCAGAGTGCGGGACTGGTAGCGGAGCACGCTGAAAGCACAGGCAAGTAAGTATGGAAGGCATTTATATAGCCATTCGAGCCTTTCTGGAAGCCGGCGGTGATGTGCTTTATCTCATCGCCGCGGCAACCTTCGTAATGTGGGCGCTGATCTTTGAACGCATGTGGTTCATTAATACGGACCACAAGCAGGATGTAGGTAGGGCGCTCGCTTACTGGGAAGGTCGACCAGAGAGAACCTCCTGGCATGCCCACATGATTCGCCTGCGCCTGATTTCAGAAGTGAATATCAAGCTCAAGGCGAACATGGGCTTTATCAAAACACTGATATCCCTGTTACCGCTGCTTGGTCTGCTGGGCACTGTGACCGGTATGGTCCAGGTATTCGAGGCAATGACCTATTCTGGCGGTAACGCAAGATCCATGGCTGCCGGCGTGTCGGCTGCCACTATCCCGACAATGTCAGGTATGGTGGCGACCCTTTCAGGGGTTTTGGCCAATACATTTATCGTGTCCAAGGTGGCTTCTGAAGAAAGCTACATGGAAGACACGCTGACGATGGATCACTAAGCGGGAAATAACCGAGTAAGCAAATGCGTAGACCCACACAACAAGAAGAAGAAAAGGTTGCTGACCTGACACCCATGCTTGATGTGGTGTTCATCATGCTGATTTTCTTCATCGTGACGGCAACTTTTATCAAGGAAACCGGCGTCGAAGTGAATCGGCCGGATACCAAAACAGCAGAGTTCAAGAAAACTGTATCCCTGCTGGTCGGTGTCGGGCCGGATAGCGCTATCTGGATTGACAAAAAGAAAGTCGATATTCGTAACGTCCGGCCTATCATGGAACGTCTGCATGCAGAAAACCCCAAGGGTGGTCTGGTAATTCAGGCGGATGGCGAATCCAAGGTAGAGAAGGTTCTTGCAGTCATGGAAGCAGCGCGTAACATTGGTATTAACCAGGTTGCGATCGCTGGTGAAGACGCGAACTAGGAGGGTACATGGTAGTTAGATTCAGTCTCTCTATTGTTGTCGGTGTTGTAGTCACACTGGCACTTTTCTATCTGATGCAGGCCCTGATCCAGGGTGCGGACAGCGCGCTGACAGATGACAAAATCGGCAACCTCGTTGACTTTGTTCGCGTGAAGCAGGATCAGGAAGTTCAGACCAAGCAGCGCAAACCGAAGAAACCACCACCCCCGGATGAACCGCCACCGGAAACACCACCTCAGGACTTTAACGTCAATGTGGATAACACAGGGTTCAGCATGAGCAATGTGAACCTCAATGTGGGTGTTGATGTCGGAGGAGGCGGATTCGGTATATCGGATGGGGAATACCTGCCCATCGTCAAGGTTCAGCCACAGTATCCAAGGCGAGCCCTGAGTCGCGGCATGACCGGCTGGGTGATCGTGGAATTCACGGTCAGCGAACAGGGGCTGGTGAAAGACCCATTCGTCGTATCGAATTGCGGCTGGATCAAGAACTCACGTAACGAGGGCGAGTGTTTCGACTCACCGAATGGTGTGTTCGATTCCGCAGCAATCAAGGCAGCGCTCAAGTTCAAATACAAGCCAAAGGTCATTGATGGAGAGCCGGTAGAGACTGCCGGTGTCCAGAACAAGATTACCTTTGAACTGGTTGACGACTAGGAGGCCCAATATGCAGCTCAAACAATCTATATCACTTGCTGTCTCTCTTGCCGTCCTCTGGGCCCTGCCACTGATTGTGGGCGAGGCTGGCTCCGGTATCTCACTGGGCGACACCGTTCAGGCTGAAGAGAAGAAAAAAACCCGAAAAGTTCCGGCAATGCGGGAAAAGACCTATAAAGTGCTATCTGAAGCGCAGGTCATGATTGACCCCGAGTCCGTGCCTCGTGAAGAGGGTGAGCCTGCTCCTGAGCCAACCGGGACGCCACAGGATGCGGTACGGCTGCTACAGAAAACCCTGACGCAGAAAGGTCTGAACAGCTACGAGATGGCACAGATATGGAACACTCTGGCGTTTGCCTACTACACGCTAGAGGACATTCCACAAACCATCAACGCTTATGAGCAAATTCTGAAGCAGGGCACCATTACGGAAGCACTGGAGCTTGCCTCCCTGCGTGCACTTTTCCAGCTCTATTATTCAGAAGAACAGTACGAAAAAGCCATAACTTACATTGATCGCTGGCAGGCGCTGAAAGGTACTCCCGACGCGAATGTTACGTTCATCAAGGCAACTGCCTATTACCAGATGGGAAATTATCGTGAATCCCTGAAGCAGGCTGTTCAGGTAGAAGAGATTGCCATTGCCCAGGAGAAAACGATCAAGGAAAACTGGTGGTACCTGCAGGTGGTTCTCTATAACGAAATGAACGATGTCGATAACGTCATTCGCGTCCTGGAGACCCTGATCGTCCATTATCCGAAGAAGCAGTACTGGATGCACCTGGCGGGCATGTACAGCGAAAAAGGTCGGGAAGATGCGTCACTGTCTGCTTACTATGCGGCATATGTCCAGGGTTTTCTGGTGAAGGAATCTGAACTGGTTTCACTGGCACAGCGACTGCTCGGCGCAACAAATCCTTATGAAGCGTCCCAGATCCTTGAAAAAGGTTTCGATGCAGGCGTCGTTGAAGAGAACGAAAAGAACATCAAACTTCTTGCCACCGCCTATACGCTGGCCCAGGAAATGAACAGCGCCATCGACGCCTGGCGTGATGCGGCAAAGTACTCTGAAGACGGCGAAACCCACTATCGCCTGGCGCAGGCGCTTGCCCAGGAAGATCGTCATAAGGAAGCCGTTGATGCCTATGCGGATGCGCAGAAGAAGGGTGACCTGAAGAATCCGGCAGATGTCGCTTTCTGGAAGGGCATCTCTGAAATGCAATTGGAGCGCTGGGATACAGCCACAAAATCGTTCCGTGATGCGATCAAGCTGGACAAGAAAAAGGAAAAGCAGGCGCGTCAGTACATTCGTTACATAGCGGGTGAAAAAAATCGCCAGGAAGAACTCCGCAAGATGCTCGAGGAGGCGGTCGGGGAATAATCCGGGCACCGCATGGTTTTAAAAGCCGTCGTTTCTTTTGCAAGAACGGCGGCTTTTTTCTGGCCATAAAGAAAGTCAGTTACGCTTGTTGGGAAGTCTCCTGACCATTTTCGAGAAGCGCTTTCTTTCTTCTTTCTTTGCTGCCCTGGCGGCCGCTGTCTGCTGGCTTTCGAAGTGCTCGACCTCTCGTTTCAGCTTCTCATAGCGTTCAAGTCGCTCGCTGTCGAGCGTTCCGTCTGAAACTGCCCGGGTGATAGCACATCCAGGTTCCTGATCATGCTGGCAGTCGTTGAACTTGCATTGCAGCGCGATTTCCTCGATGTCATCAAATGTCTGTGACAGTGCAGCGCTGTCTGCCCAGACCTGGATTTCCCTCATTCCAGGTGTGTCGATAATCATTGCACCGCTTTCCGTCAACACCAGCTCCCTGAAGGTCGTGGTGTGACGCCCCTTGCCGTCATCTTCCCTCACGGCTCCTGTTTCAAAGCGTTCATAGCCCAGCAGCAGGTTGATGAGCGTGGATTTGCCTACCCCTGACGATCCCATGAAGGCGCATGTGGTCCCCGGTTTGACGTAATCGAGCAGGGATTCGGTGCCTTCCTTATCGATAGCGCTCATGACATGTATCGGCGCGTCCATGGCGATGGATTCCAGTTCCACTAGACGCTCTTCCAGCTTGTGACAGAGATCTGCCTTGTTGAGGACGATGACAGGAATCGCGCCGCTGTCCCAGCTTAGCAGCAGGTAACGTTCAATACGGTTGGGATTGAAGTCATCGTCCAGCCCACTGACGATGAATACCGTGTCGATGTTGGAAGCAACGATCTGTTCGTCAACAACTTCCCCCGCTTCCTTGCGAGAGAACTTGCTCTTGCGCTCAAGGCACTTCTCGATTTGCACGGAGCCTGCTTCACCACCCTCGATCGGGCTATAAGTGACCCAGTCTCCCACAGTTGGGAGATCCGCTTTACTCAGTGCCGCCTGGCGCACGCGGCCAGGTATGACACCGGTCAATCTCCCTTCGTCGGACAAGAGGTGATACTGGTTCATATCCTGTCTTACAACGCGGGCTGGCTTGTGGGAAGGATCTTCTTCGACCAGCTGCTGCTGGAAGAAATGGTTCCAGCCCAGTTGGGTGAGATTGGTGATTTCTTTCACGGTCTCAATTTAACGGGATGATCCTGTTCTTACAAGGATGTCTGCTATGCGGGCAAGCGGTGGCGCAAACAGGGCAATTGCAATGAGAGCCAACAGAGCAACGCTGCTGGATCGCTCGAACAGGAATGCCCAGTCACCGTTACTGATAGTCAATGCTCGACGTAGGTTGTCTTCCAGCATACCTCCGAGAATGAAGCCAAGTAGCAGTGGTGCCATGGGGAAATTCAGGATTCTCAGACCAACCGCAGCAATGGCCACCAAAACCAGCAATTGCAGATCGAAACTGTTAAAAGAAACCAGGTACACCCCCATCATGGAGAAAAACATGATCACTGGAATAAGGAAGGGGCGGGGGATAGTAAGTAACCGGGCAATGTAGGGGATGAGTGGCAGATTGAGAACCAACAGGAAAAGATTCCCCACGTACATTGAGACAATAACTGACCAGAACACCTCGGGTTCGTCGATAAATAACCTGGGCCCGGGCTGGATACCGTAGGCAATCAAGGCTCCCAACAGGACGGCAGTTGTTCCCGACCCCGGTATGCCCAGCGTCAGCAACGGCACGAAGGAACCGGTGCATGCCGCGTTGTTCGCAGCTTCCGGCGCAGCCAGGCCTTTTATGTTTCCTGCACCGAACCTGGGTACGGCGCTGCGAGCAATAGTTCGTTCCATACCGTAGGCAAGGAAAGACGCGATGGTTGCCCCTGCACCCGGCAGAACACCGACGAAAAAACCCAGTATGGAAGAGCGTGCCACCGGAGGTGCAATCTCTACCGCATCCGACTTTGAAACCCCCAGACCGGCCCGTGAAATCCTGATAGTCTCCTCAGGGGTGTCGCGACGTAATACCATCATCAGGGCCTCTGACAGGGCGAAGGTGCCCATGGCCAGCAGCAGAAAACTGATGCCATCGATAAGGTCCATGCGCCCGAAGGTAAATCTCTGGACCCCGGCGGTGAGATCAGTGCCAACCGTGGAAAGTGCGAGCCCGACAAAGGTCATCAAAAGGGCTTTGAGGTGACCGCCGTCCCCGGCAAATGCAGTCACAAGTGTCAGCCCAAGAACCATCATCAGGAAGTAATCAGCGGACTGGAAGCTTAAAGACAGTTCAGAAAGATAAGGTGCTGCCAGCAACAGGAGTACTGCTGCCAGCGTGCCACCGGCAAAGCTGGACCACGCTGCAGTTGCCAGGGCTCTTCCTGGCTCCTTTTGTTCATTGGCCATGGGGTACCCGTCGAATGAGGTCGCCACGGTACCCGCCACACCGGGTGCATTGATGAGAATAGACGAAGTGGAGCCACCGAATATGGCGCCGTAGTAAACACCTGCCAGCAGGATCATGCCGCTGCTTGGATCGAAACCATAGGTTACGGGGATCATGAGAGCTATGGCTGATATTGGCCCAAGCCCTGGCAGCATGCCGATGATGGTCCCAATCGCGCAGCCCATCAGTACCAGCATCAGGTTAAAGGGCGTGAGCACTGTCTGCAGCCCGAGTAGAAGTCCCTCCATCATCTCAGTAACCCCGTATCCAGATAGATACCAAGCGCGCTCATGGTTGCCCAGATGAAGGCCGTGAGCCCCAAACTGACGCAGCCGATCAGGATTGTTGGACGTTCACCAAGGACCAGGAAAGCACAAGCCAGAAAAGCTGTGGTCGCCATCGGGAAACCCAGTGGTTCGAGCAGGTAACTGTAAGCCAGCATCAGAAGGATGAGGTACAGCGCCGTTGCATTGCGTATCTCCAGATCCACTGGTTCCGCTTTAACCGGTACCAGCGCCAGAAACACCCCAAAGAAGCAGCCGCCGATGGCAATCATGTACGGAAAAGTTCTGGCGTTGAACGTCTCTTCTTCGGACCAGTAATCCAGTTGGATACCAGTTGCCGAATAGCCATAGCCAAGAAACAGAAGGGCGAAAAACACCCCGGTGACGCGAATCATCGCAGGTAACCGAGTTCCCGCATAAGGGTACCTATCTCAGCTTCCTGGGCTTCAAGGAACTCATAGAACGCCTGGTCGGTCAGGCTGAGCCGGGTCCAGCCGTTCCTTTTCCTGACCTCTTCGAAGGCTTCAGTTTCTGTGACTGACGCTACCGTGTTGATCATCTTGTTATAGCTGGCAGCCGAAAGCCCGGGCGCCGCAAAAAATCCACGCCAGTTTGCAAAGGAGAAAGCGATGCCCTGTTCCATGAGTGTCGGTACCCCTGGAATCTCGGGCAGTCTTTGCGGCGCCGTGACTGCCAGGATTCTTGCTTCACCGGCACGATGCATATCGATGGCTTCTGACAGCCCGGTCGACAGTGCCGTGGTCTCTCCAGTCAGCAGTCCAGCCATGGCTTTACCGCCACCGTCGTAAGGCACATAAACAACAGACCTGGGATTGCCGCCGCCAAGCTGGAGGGCACGGGCGATTACAAAGTGGTCTGTAGAGCCGCGAACGGAACCACCGGCAACCTTAACGTTCCCCGGGTTACTGTTGTAAGCCGCCGAGAGCTCCCTGAATGAGCCGAAAGGGGAGTCTGCTTTAACCAGGATAGCCGTATGATCAGCGATCACGGACCCTATAACCCGCAGGTCCCTGAAGGATTGAGGGAAGATACCCTGCAAAGAGCGCACAACAATGGGGGTGGAACTGATCAACAGGGTGTTCTGTTGTCGTTCAGCTGTTTCAATAAGTTTCGCTATGGCACGTCCACCGCCGCCACCGGAAAGATTTTCGTAAGAAACATCTTCAACCATTCCCGACTTCTGCAATGCCTCACCAATGCCTCGCGCAGTACCATCCCAGCCGCCGCCGGGCCCGGCGGGAATCAGGAAATGAACCCGAGGCATCAACTCACTGGCAGAACCCGCCAGGGGCATCACCAGGCACAGCAGTGCTGTCGTCAGTAGTCGAATCACGTGTTCAGGAAGTTAAGCGGCAGCCCGGCAGTTTCCCATTCGCAGGCTACCAGGCGCCCAGTTGTGGATAGCGTGATGTAAGCGGTGTTCAGGTCTTCACCACCGAAACAGATATTGCTGGTCAGGACATCCGGCATGGGAACCAGCCTGGCTGATGAAGCATCAGGCGAGTGTATAGTGATACCACCGGTAATCAGGGTCGCCACGCAAACATTGCCGTGTGCGTCGACCGCCAGTGAATCAAACATGTGATAGTCGGGCAATTGCGCCAGCATGGTACCTCTGACTGAACCGTCGATTTCTCCTGGCGCCGAGATGGGATAGGCCCAGAGTCTGCCTGTCGGTGTTTCTGCAACGTACAACGTCTGCTCATCAGGAGAAAGCCCAATGCCATTCGGAGCTTCCAGGGGGAAGATAGCCTCGGTGATGTAGGAGCCGTCAGCTTTCGCGTAAAACACGCCGGTTCGATCGCGGTCCCGCTCACGGGTTTTGCCATGGTCGGTAAACCAGAACCCACCCTCACGATCAAACACAATGTCATTCGGTCCGCGGAGCGCTATGCCGTCACATTCGGTGTAAAGTACCGAAACCTCTCCCGTATCTAGGTCGACTCGTTCTATTCGTCCACCGGAATAATCTGGTGGTTGATGACCGGGAAAGAGCAGGCCGGTACTGCTTTCATGCCAGATAAACCCGCCATTGTTGCAGATATAGCAGGCACCATCAGGACCAATGGCTGCGCCGTTAGGTCCGCCACCGGTCTCGGCAATCACCTCGATATCGCCGTTGGGTTGTACACGGCTGAGTGTGCCGCGTGCGATTTCGACAACAATCACCGAGCCATCCTGCATGGCGATGGGTCCTTCAGGGAATTTCAGGCCAGATGTGATTTCGGTGATTTCAGTCATAAGATTGCCCGCTACTGGTTATCTGCCTTTATCGTATCAAAAGCCCATTCCAGCCATGGCAGGAGAGCTTCAATGTCTGAAGATTCTACCGTGCCACCACCCCAGATTCGTAATCCGGGAGGAGCATCGCGATAACCGCCAATATCCAGGGCAACACCTTCAGCTTCGAGGCTCGCTACCAACTCCTTGATCAGCGCTCGCTGCTCATCCTCGATCTTGGATGAGAACCAGTCGTCAACGATAGACAGGCAGATAGAGGTGGATGAGTTGTTGGCTGTGTCCTGCGCCAGGAAATCAATCCAGTCGTTCTTTTCGACCCAGTCGCTGATTACCTTCAGGTTGCTTTCCGAACGTGCAATCAGTGCTGCAAGGCCGCCAATATCGTCTGCCCAGGCGAGCGCGTCCAGCTGGTCTTCCACAGCGAGCATCGAAGGTGTGTTGATCGTTGCTCCTTCAAACAGGTCCAGGCTGACCTTGCCTTTTTTGGCCAGGCGGAAGATTTTTGGCAGTGGCCAGGCGGGGGTGTAACTTTCAAGCCGTTCCACAGCCCTGGGGGACAGCGCCAGCATGCCATGCGCTGCTTCGCCGCCAAGGACTTTCTGCCAGCTCCAGGTGACCACGTCGAGCTTCTGCCATGGGATATCCATGGCAAACACAGCCGAAGTCCCGTCACAGAAGGTCAGGCCTTTACGATTATCCGAGATCCAGTCGCCATTTGGCACGCGCACTCCTGAAGTTGTGCCGTTCCAGGTGAAGATGACATCACGATCCGTATCTACTTTGCTTAAGTCCGGAAGCTCGCCGTAAGGTGCTTCCATGAGACGAACGTCGTCGAGTTTCAGCTGTGACTTGATATCGCTGGCCCAGCCGGAACCGAAACTTTCCCAGGCAAGCACATCAACCCCCCGTTCTCCCAGCATCGTCCACATGGCCATCTCGAATGCACCTGTATCGGAAGCTGGCACGATCGCAACAAGGTAGTCATCTGGAATCCCCAGGATGCGCTTGCTCTCATCGATCACTTTCTTGAGCTGGGCTTTAGGTTGTTTCGCACGGTGAGACCTGCCCAGTGAATCAACATTCAGGTTGTCCAGGGACCAGCCCGGTCGCTTGCTGGTCGGACCTGATGAAAACCTGGGATTTGCTGGCTTGGCGCTTGGTTTACTGCTGGGCATCTTTTGGGTTATTCCGGCTGTGAAAAAGCGGGCAATTTGCGGATTTACGCCGTGTATGTCAAGTTCAGAACCGGGGGTTGATCATGAACCAGACTAATGCTGAATATCGCGTTGCTGCGATGATGGCTGCATCCGCATTGTTCACATTGGCGGGTTACGAGTTTATTCGCAGTGCCTCCACGGTACTGTTCAAGAATGCCTATGGTGCAGAGAACCTGCCCCTGGTCATGGCGGCAATGCCCGTCGTTGTTTTTGCCGGTGTTGCCCTCTATGGATGGATTCTCAGTCAGCTCGGTCCTCGAAGAACGCTGCTGGTTACCTCCCTTGGTTCAGCCTCGGTTATCCTGGCCTGCTACCTGATACTCCAGACCGGCAGCAAGACGATTACGCCCGTTCTGTTCCTGTTTAAGGAATTTTATATCGTGCTGCTGATTGAGCAGTACTGGAGCTACATCAACTCCTCGGTGTCCCCGCAGACCGCCCGCAGGGTAAATGGTCCCGTCACGGGCATCGCCGGGATTGGCGGCGCCATCGGTGGCACCCTTGTGGGTATGTCAGCTGAATCACTAGGTACCGAGACCATGGTTCTGCTGGCGGCTGTTGCGCTTTTACCTGCAGCGCTCGTATCAGACTTCACCTACAGGATTCACGGTGAACCCGAAGTGCCCACGAAGCAGGAAAGTCACGGTCACCTGGCACTGTCGCTCTTTCGGGAAAATCCGGTGCTGGTCAGCCTGATCGCAATTGTGCTGTCGAGCCAGGTGATCGCAGCGGTTCTGGATTTCAAGTTCCAGGAGCTGCTTTCACTGGAATATACCGGACGCCCGGACGAGGAAACGGCTTTCCAGGGCTGGTTCTGGGGAACCCTGAACACTTCCGTTCTTGTGCTGCAATTTATCCTTGCGCCGCTCCTGATGAGTTTCATTGCAATCCGCTGGATTCACCTCATGATGCCGCTGATCCACCTGGTAGCGATCAGCCTGGCTATCATGGAACCGAACGTTTTTACTGTGGGCACCGCCTTCTTCCTGTTCAAGGCTTTTGACTATTCAGTGTTCCGCGCGGCGAAGGAGGTGCTCTATGTACCCCTTGGGTTCGATGAACGTTACCGCGCGAAAGAGGTCATTGATGTCTTTGGTTATCGGACTGGCAAGGGCGGTTCCAGTGTCGCCATTGTGTTGCTGCAGAAGGCAGGGGTGGCCATGAACAATTACTACCTCGCCATAGGATTTGCGATGGCCGTATTGTGGCTGGCGCTGGTGTTCCCGCTTACCCGTTCGCCGGAAACGCCGGCGGGTGAAGGACAGGTCGATACGGGTGGTTGATCGGCCTGTTCATCCAACCTGATTACCCTGTCGGCAAGTTGTGCGACCGAATCTCTATGCGTGACGTAAACACACATTCTTGGCAGTGCCAGAATTCGTTTCATGAGTGTAATTTCCGAAGCTTCGTCAAGGTGACTGGTAGCTTCATCCAGTATCAGCAGTCGTGTCCGTCGGTAGAGTGCCCTGGCCAGCAGCAGTCTTTGTTTCTGGCCGGAAGACAGCGGGCAATCCTCTTCGCTTAGCCTTTCCTGGTATCCCAGTGGCAGCATCATGATGTGTTCATGAATACCGCAGACCGTGGCTGACCTGATCATTCGATTCTGATCAACACGGGTGTCGAGGTATGTGATGTTATCCAGAACCGAGCCACGAATCAGCCGATCTGTTGGTAACAGCGACGATATGATGCCCGTTGGATTCTGGCCACGTAACAGTGGCTGCCCGTTTATCCAAACACCGCCATGCGAAGCTGTTGCCTCTCCCAGGATTATGGAAAGCAACGTGCTTTTGCCCGAGCCGGATGCGCCCACAATGGCGAGTGATTGCGGCGCTGCGAGGTGAAAGGAAACGTTGTTGAAAACTAACTGGTTCTCTCGTCGGAAAGAGAGATTTCGGCATTCGAGGGATCTGAGTGGTGCCGCCAGTTTTACGGGGATTCTTTCGTCCTGTTCCGCTTCGATGAGATCGGAGAGTCGTTGGGCGTGCAGCGAGAGCATGAGGTAACTCTGCCATCCCGCCGTGAGCGAAACCATCGCACTTGTCAGGTGCGAAGAATATGCGGTCAGCATGTAGAGCATTCCAAGTGATATGTTGCTTCGAGTTACATCCTGTACGGCCATAGCTACTACAAATACCGCGATTACCCCCATAAGCAGGTATTGCGTGATTTCCGAGACAAGAGACCACTTACGGGCGTTCAGGGAAGCGTTCAGCGAATCCGCTGTCCGGCCCAGGAAATCCTGCAGCTGCTGTTCTGCAGCCTCGTAGTGTCGGGTTGTTTCGATAGCCCGGATGCTTTCTATAAAATGCGTCTGCAATTCGGCGTCAGTGATCAGGAATTCATGCTGATATCGCCGATAGGGTTGTAGCAGACCGTATTGAATACAGAGGTAGAGTCCGCTTCCAGCAATAACCAATAGTGCAATCTTGACTGAGAAGCACAACAGCATGACAGTCGTCGTGAACACCATCAGCAGGTCCACGAACTTGTCATGTTCTCGGTCAAAAACTGCTGCACAGGATGGAGAGATCCAAAACGTGAAGCGATATCTCCGACTGTTCTTACCCTGAAGTAGGACAAGCTGATGTTCATTACTCGTCGCATCATGCCCGCTGCCAGCATAAACGAGAGCCGGGTCCCGACCATAAGCACCAGGACGCCGCGCACAAATTGTGTTGCAGTGGAAACCAGGTAAACCAGCAGAAAAGCTGAAACTACCACTGTGATCATCTCCAGGTTATTGACCATCAGGACTTCGTCGATCATTACCTGCAGGTAGAAGGGTGTCGCCAGAGCAAACAACTGAATCAGAACACTTAGGATAAGTACCGCGACCAAACTGGTTTTGAGCTCGCCGGTCGGAAATCCCTTTAGCAAGGGCCAGATGGTGTAACGGGTTTCAGTTCCCAGCCTTCTGAAACTACTGCCAACGCTGGGTTCAAGAACCACTCCGGTGAAGCGCCGACTGAGTATCTCCCAGGAGAGCGATAGTCGGCCTGATCCAGGGTCGACGACATCCACCCCAAATCGGTGAATTCTTTCAAGTACGACATAGTGATTCATGTCGACATGAAGGATCGCCGGTAGCTCGATTCCCCCTAGATCCGCCGGTTCGCACCGCAGGTTCCGGGATAACAGTCCATAGTCACCAAACAGGGAAGCCAGGTCCTTCAGAGAAAGCATCTTCGACGAGCTGGTTTTACCCCGAAGCTCACGCATCGGGATATGACAACCATGGCTGGCAAGTATCATCGCTGCGCAGGCGAGGCCACATTCGTGACGTTCGGCCTGCAGCACGACAGGGACCTTCCTGTTACGAAAGCTAATCAGGTCATCCTCTCCAGTTGCCTGCCCAGTGGGCTGAACAACCAGGCGGCGAGGTTTCTTTTTTCCGCCGTGATATGGCCTGTCACCGTCATGCCAGGAAGGTAGATATCTATGCAAGGGACGGGGTAAGGCGGAGCCTGACGGGATACATCGGCAAATGACCCATATGCACCGTGTGAGCGGGGATATGATCTACTACTGCACTGACATGGCCAAACATCTCCAGAGGAAAAGCCTCAAGTTCAAGTGGAACCGTGTCGCCGGTTTTAAGGTGGCCTGTCGCAGCAGGTGGAACAAAAAGAGTTGCTGTGGTCGCCTGGGTCCGATCATTGATATAGATAATCGGCTGGCCTGGTATAACGGAACCACCGTCGACAACTTCAACCCGACTGATGTAACCATCCCTGTTTGCCGTGAGAACCTGGTACGGCCCGCGCCTTGCTTTTTCCAATTCTTCTTTGGCCCTGGAAAGATTAAGCCTGAAACCCAGCAGCGTGTCCTTTTCCTCGGCTTCCAGCAGAGTCTGCTTGAGTCCAATATCCCTGGCCTCCTGTTGCAGCTCAACAAGCTGTTCCTGCAGGCGGAGTCCCTGCTGTTTTTCACTGACAAAGCGGTTGCTAAGCGCCAGCCAGTCTACATTTGAGACAAAACCTTCCTTGTGTAACTTAAGCGTTTTTTCAAGCTGTTTGCTTAATGCTTCGATCTTGGAGCTTTGCAGCGCAATATTCTCGCGGGTGATTGATTGCCTGAGACTTATGCGGCGATTTCTTTCAAGTAGAGCAGTGATCTGGTTCTGGTAGGAAACTTCCGATTCTTCAATAGCCTGCGAAAATTGCTCGACACGCTCCTGGATTACCCGGATGTTTCGTTCATCATCCCGGTAGCTCACCAGGACGAGGACCTGGCCCTTGCGGACAGCGTCGCCTTCAGAAACGTGCAATTTGCTAACGTAGCCAAAGTCTGTGGCATGCAACACAACGGTGCTGGTCTCGTCCAGCTGACCCGAGACCAGGTGCTTGCGAGTATAGGTCATGGAACCGATAAGCAACGATGCGACAACTACCAGCAGCGCCAGCATTATTCCGGAAAACATCACCGGGATTGGCGTTCTCAGCCGTCGCGCATCCAGGTGGCGTGCACTCAGTTCCTGTATTGCTTCCTTGCGAAACAGCTCTGCAGACATAGGCGCAGTTTCTGCCCTGCAGGCTCCAGCTGGAACAGGTGTTCACCGACATGGGTGTGAGTTAATTGTCAGGCGCCGCTGGGTCTCAAGCCTGAACGACCGTAGGTGTTTCTGTTCCAGAAGTAAGCGATGACGCCCATCACGATGTTGGAGACTGCCGCTGCGAGGAAAATGCCTGTGAGTCCGAATAGTGCCTTGCCGATGAACGCCATGGGTATATAGATCGCGAACATGCGGATGATTGACATGATCGTGGAGGAGACCGGTTTCCCCAGGGAATTGAAGATGGCGCTCGCCATCATCAGCACACCCCAGGCGCCATAGCTGATCGGTACAAGCAGCAGGTAGTGAGAGGCGACATCGATCACTTCCGTGTTGTCATCAAACAGGCCAGCGATCTGGCGACTAAAACTCATCAACACAATAGCTACCAGTGCACCCCAGGCAAGCGAGTACTGGAAAGACAGGAGCATGGCCCGGTTGGCCCGGTCATATCGATTCGCGCCCCAGTTCTGGCCAACAAAAGGACCAATACTGGCGCTCAGTGCGAAAAGGGGAATCACAAACAGACCTTCTATTCGTGAAGCTATACCAAAACCGGCCACCGTTTCCTGGCTGAAATCCGCAAGCAGGCTGACCACGACAGCGGTCGATATTGGTCCTATAAGATTGGTGGCTGTCGCCGGGATGGATACAGCCATGATTCGGCGCCAGGAATGCATGATGACTGACAGCGAGATGCCGGCATAAGTCAGGAGGTGTTCCCGGTAGTTCAACACTGCCATCGTGATGGCGAACAGGATAAGTCGTGAAATTAGACTCGCCCAGGCGGCACCTTCGAGGCCCATTGCAGGCAACCCGACAAGCCCGAATATCAGGAATGGGCTGATGCAGATTTGCAGGATCGCGCCTGAGACCATGATCGTTCCGGAGATGCTTGCGTCTCCGGTAGCCCGAAGAGCATTGGCACCGACCGAGGGAATCGCCATAAATACAAACGACACGTAAAAGATCGTCATGTAGGCACTGATCAGCGGCAGGGTTGTATCGTCCGCGCCAAGGGCCCTGAACAGCGGGTCAATTGTCATCAGGCCAATACCAGACATAACAACCATCACAAGTGCCACCAGCAGGAGTCCGTCGCTGGCGATACGTCGGACCTGGTCCATGTCGCCCCCGCCCACGGTTCTTGCCAGTACACTGCTGACGCCGATGGATATACCCAGCGACAGCGACATCAGGGCGCCCTGGACCGGAAACGTAAAACTGTAGGCGGCCAGTGCCACGGTGCTGACCTGTGCCAGGAAGAAAGCTTCAAGCAAGCCAGCGCCGATATTCGCCGTGATGCCCAGGATAACGGGCGCAGCAAGGCGCAGAAGTCCATGGCTGACTCTGCCTTGAACCAGCCGCGGTGTCTCTAGCTGTTCATCGCTCATCCGGCTACGCTGAGACCCGTATCGTTTCGGACGTGACCAATGTCATCCATGTTGAAAGGCGTCAGCTGGTACACGTAGTAGTTGAGCCAGTTGTTAAAAAGCAGGTTGCCGTGACTTTTCCAGGTAACGATGGGTTCACGGCTGGGATCATCAGCGGGAAAGTAGTTTTCAGGAATTTCTGGTGCGATTCCTGCTTCAAGGTCCCGCTCATATTCATCGCGCAGGCAGTTGGGCTCGTATTCCGAGTGACCTGTGACGAATAGGTGGCGACCATCGCGATGACACCAGATGTATGGCCCCGCGATCTCCGAGTCAGAGATGATATCGATGTCTTCAAGTTTCTGGAGTTCGCTCAGTGGTACTTCCGCGTAGCGTGAATGCGGTGCGTCAAACCTGTCATCAAATCCGCGAACAATCGGTGACAACGGATTTACCAGTCGATGTGGATACACACCGCTGATCTTTTTCGGCAGGATGACCTTGTTCACACCATACAGGTGGTACATCGCTGCCTGGACAGCCCAGCAAAGGAACATGACCGACGTCACATTGGTGACGCTCCAATCCATGATTTCCGTCATGTCGTTCCAGAAACTTACCTCATCAAACGGTACCTGGCCGAGCGGGGCACCGGTGATGATCATGCCGTCGTACTTTCGGTCCCGCACCTGGTCAAAGCTCTTGTAGAAGTTTTCCATATGATCGATTGGCGTGTGCTTCGACGGTTTATCGGTAATGCGCAGCAGTTCAACATCCACCTGCAGCGGCGAATTGGACAGCATGCGCAGCAGGTGAATCTCTGTTTCGATTTTCTTGGGCATCAGGTTCAGTAACAGAACCCGAATGGCCCGGATGTCCTGGTGGCTCGCCTGGCTGCTTTCCAGGCAAAAGATGTTCTCTCTGCGGAGAACCTCGATGGCGGGTAGCCCGTCTGGAATGTTAAGTGGCATCTCTTTTACCGTTTACCTGCAAAAAAGGCATAAAAAAACCTACTCAGCTTGGGGCTAAAGTAGGTTTTCTCTTTAGCTGTATTTGTAGAGCGCCCGCAAGCTGATTTCAAATCGGCGCTTGACCGCGGATTGTAAAGAATTTTGGAATCCGCGGTCAATCTGGGGTATATCGCCCTGGGTAAACTCAGGGCCAGTCGGAGTTTCCGTAACCTTCCTGCAAACGGCGCATTCCCTTGATCCAGCGGTCATAATCGCCGGCCTTGCGCTGGATATAGGTCAGTACCTCGGGGTGGGGCAGGACCAGGAATTTCTCTTCCCTCAGGGTTTCGACCACAGAGTCACAGAGAACTTCGGGTTCCATCATACCGTCAATGCTGGCGACACCATCGGGATTATCTGCGGTCATGGCGGTACGCACGGCTTGGGGACAGAGTACAGAAACCTTCAGGCCACGATCGCCATAGGTCACGGAAAGCCACTCGGCAAAGCTCACGGCTGCATGCTTGGTTACCGCATAAGGTGCTGAACCGACCTGTGTCAGCAGGCCTGCTGCAGAAGCTGTATTCATGATGTAACCGTCACCACGTTCCAGCATGGCCGGTATGGCAGCCCGGGCTGCATAAACGTGAGCCATGACATTAATGTCCCAGATTCTTTGCCAGTCTTCGTTGGGCGTTTCCGGACCACCACCAACACCGATGCCGGCGTTGTTACACAGCAGGTCAATCTGGCCGAACTCTTTTTCTGCCGTCTCAATCAGGTGATTCACTTCGCTTTCAACGGCGACATTCGTTGCTATCGCCATAGCGCCAACTTCGTCCGCAACTTCCTTCACTCCATCAGCATTGAGGTCTGCAATAATCAGTTGTTTCGCGCCTTCTGCCTTGAAGCGCCGCGCCATGGCACGTCCGATTCCGCTGGCCGCTCCTGTGATAACGATGATCTTGTCTTTGATTTCCATAACTGCTGATATACAAAATGAAAAGAGATCGAAGGTTAACACGGAGTATCGAAAATGACTGCCCAGATGAACGAGCTTGCTTTCTACACCTTGCCGGGTGCGCCTGAATCACCGCGTGACCTGATCGAAGAGGTGCGCCAGGCTGAAGCATTGGGGATAGGAAACTGTTTCATCTCCGAGCGGTTCAATATCAAGGAGGCAGCAACCCTCAGTGGGGCAGTGGGCGCAGTGTCAGAAAAGCTGGGTATTGCCACCGCAGCAACCAACCACAATACCCGCCATCCCGTTGTGACAGGCGCCTACGCTTCAACCATGCACTTCCTGACGGGCGGTCGCTTCTCGCTCGGACTTGGCCGCGGCATCGACATGATGTTTGATGCCTTTGGCTTGCCGAGGATCAAGACTGCACAGATCGAAGATTTTGTTGGCCTGATGCGCCGCCTGCACCGGGGTGAAACCATCGTGGGTCACAAGGGGCCCGCGGGCTCCTACCCCGTGCTGAGACTCGATCCGGCCTTTGACGAATACATCCCCTTGACGTTCACCGCATTTGGGCCCAATTCACTGGCGCTGGGCGGCCGCGCGTTCGATGCTGTCGTACTGCACACCTTTTTCACCGATGAAACCACTATTCGATGTGTGCGGTCTGTGAAGGAGGCGGCGGAAAAAGCCGGCAGAAACCCTGATGATGTCAGAGTCTGGTCTTGTTTCGCTACGATAGGTGACCACCTGCCTGAAGATGTAAGACTCAAGAAGACCGTTGGCAGAATGGCAACGTATCTCCAGGCTTATGGTGATCTTATGGTCAGAACCAACAACTGGGATCCAGCTGTACTTGAGCGATTCCGGACCAATGAATTGGTGGCGAATTTTCAGGGCGCCCTAGACCAGAAAGCTTCAACTGCAGAGCTTGAGGTAGTCGCTGAACTGATCCCGGAAGAATGGCTTGCCCCGGCTGCAAGTGGCACTCCCGAGCAATGTGTTGCAGCGATCAATCACCAGTTTGACCTGGGTTGTGATGGAGTGATCCTGCACGGAGCATCGCCGGTCGACCTGGAGCCCATCGTCAAGTGTTACGAGAAGCAGCGGGACACTTCAAAGTTTGCGCACCTGCCCAACAACCCGGCCATGCCGCCGAGCATGACCTGATTCAGGCAGTTTCCCGGATAGATTCACCAATGATGCCGACGATCTCGCTGATCTGCGCTTCAGTTATGATCAGGGGCGGTGAGAGCACAATAGAGTCTCCAATATTTCGAGCAAACAGGCCTTTCTCATAACAGCGCCTCGCAATTTCACCACCACGTTCCAAGGGGGCGCCGTCGCGGGCAGCAACCTCGATCGCACCGATCATTGGCAGGCAGCGAACGTCAATGACATTGGGTTCATCCTTGAGTGACAGCAGGCTGTCCATCCAGTGATTACCCTGGTCGTTGACGCGATCAAACAGACCTTCAGATTCATAGATGTCGAGCGTCGCCATGCCGGCGGCGCAGGCAACGGGATGACCTGAGTAGGTGTAACCGTGGCTGAATTCCACGCCACCATCTCCTGAGGACATAAACGTCCCGTAGATATCACTGGTTACAAAGACACCACCCATGGGTATGGTCGCATTGGTAATACCCTTCGCGGTGGTAATAATGTCCGGAATAACATTGAATTTCTCAGCCGCTGTCATGGCGCCCAGCCTGCCGAACCCGGTAATCACCTCGTCAAAGATCAACAGGATACCGTGCTGCGTGCATATTTCGCGAAGCCGCTCAAGGTAACCTTTTGCCGGCAGTATCACACCGCCGGCGCCGGCAACAGGTTCGACGATCACCGCGGCAATCGTGTCAGCGCCATGTAGTTGAACAATCCGTTCAAGATCTTCGGCGAGTTCAGCGCCATGATCTGGCAGACCGCGCGAAAACGCGTTCCTTTCCTGGTCGAGGGTATGACGGAGATGGTCTACACCTGGCAGCAATGCGCCGTATGCCTGTCGATTTTTCACAAGACCGCCGACAGACACGCCGCCAAAACCCATGCCGTGATATCCCTTTTCACGACCAATCAGCCTGGTCCTTGAGCCTTGCCCGCGAAGCTTCTGGTAGGCGAGGGCGATCTTCAGCGCGGTGTCGACGGATTCGGAACCGGAATTGGTAAAGAACACATGATTCAGTGGATCCGGGAAATGCTCTACCAGTCGCTGCGCATAGTTGAATGCTGCCGGGTGTCCGGCATTGAAGCTGTGAGCAAAATCCAGCTCTTTCAGTTGTGCCTGTATAGCTTCGTTGATGGTTTCACGGTAGTGGCCGGCATTGACGCACCAGAGTCCCGCAGAACCGTCCATCAACCTGTTACCGTTGGAATCCTCATAATACATGTCCCGCGCGCGGACCATGAATCGCGGTGATTCGTGGAATCGGCTGACGGCTGTGAAGGGCATCCAGTAGGCGTCGAGCTTATCGGTGACAATGGTGTGAACCAAATCGTTGTAATGATTTTCTTTCATGGCGTGGTAACCAGGTTTAGTAAATCTGAAGGCGCGCTGATGATGTGCTTCGCACCGGCAGAAATGAGTTCCGGCGCGTCGCGAAAACCCCATAACACACCAACACCTGTAATGTTGCAAGCGACAGAGGTCTTCATGTCAATCGCCATATCGCCCACCATCATTGAGTCGTCAGGTGAGGCGGAAAGAGTTTGCATGATGTGAAATGCACCTGCCGGGTCCGGTTTCAGGCCAAACTCAGGGCGGTGCCCTAAAACCACATCGAAAGTATCGCCAAAGCTGTCGGCGATACACTGCTGGGTGAAAGGGTCATCTTTATTCGACAGCACAGCCATGTGAACCTGCCCGCGAAGGCTGGCCAGCATGGCGTTAACACCGTCATAGGGCATCGCATCTCGCCAGGTCTCATCATAGTGACGCTTGAATCCTTCCAGGCAACGGTCGATCTCCTGGTCTGATTGCCTGTTCTCTGGCAAGCATCTCGATGCAGCAACCCGGGCGCCGTCTCCAATGATGAAACGAAACTCCTCAACTTCACGGGGCGGGGCACCCAGCTCAGCCAGTGAGCGATTAAAGGCCTCGGCAATGCTTGCCTGTGTATCCAGCAAGGTGCCGTCCAGGTCGAATATCACCAGTGGTTTACGCATTGTGTCCTTCCCCTAAAGCAATCTCGTACAGTCTGTCCATTTGCAACATCTCGTTTCTGGCTATCAGCCGACGTAGCTGCGCAAGGTGATGCCGCTGCTCGCGAAATGGAACAGGCTCGTTGGCAGAGAGCACCGGGTTGGGGTCGAGCAGGGCATAGTAGCCCAGAGACTGAAACAAGGCGGAAAATACAGCAAGCCTTGCCTGGCTGGCGTTGAGCTGAAGCTGCAGATCAGGGATATCTGACCCTCTAAGAAAAGTTGCAACAGCGGCATCAAGGTCAACCTGCATTACACTGGTCTCGTCCGAAACAGGTTCAGCCCAGTACTTCGCCATGTAAAGAATGTGCTCGACGCCAACCATCCATTCGTAGAGTTGCCACAGGGCGGAGCCATGTCTGCTTACCAGCTCCGTCGCCTCCCCAGGTGGCGCAAGATCCAGGTCGCAACCACTTCCTGCGATGAAGAGCGCGTCAGTCTCACGGTCCAGTTTCACTTCGTAGGCCGTAGGATTCTGTGTGATCTCTCTTAAAAGATCCCGTCGGGAATCTCCCGCAGGCAATGCCAGCAGCAATGGTGCCACAACGGTCACGGAATCAGGCGGAACGGGGCAGCGGTAGTCGGCGAGAGTGCGGGCAAACTCCAGCTGGATGCCGCGATCCCAGCCTGGCCCCCCTGCATCGCGAGGCCAGTCAGCAGCAAGCCAGCCCTGCTCGCCCAGCGCCTCAAAATATCGTTCATGGTCGACTGGGAAAGTTTGCCCCGTAATACCCAGTTCGCGACAGAATGCTTCGACCTGTTCTCGTATCGTCGTGGTCAATCTGATGATTCTAGAACCGACTCAGTGGTACGCGGCTTACCTTTAATAACAACGGTGCCGGCCAGCTTGTCGTGCCAGCCTTGTTTGCGTTGATCAAACCCAATCCAGATAAAGCCAAGACCAAAAGGTAACAGGCTGACGAAATATCCCAGGTATCTCACGATGTTTTGCGCCGTGCTGGGAGCCGCCAGAGTCTTGGCATCAACAATCACGGAGCGAAACAGCATCTTTCCGGGCGTCGCATTCTTGAATATCCAGAAGAGTATAAAAATTGTGCCCATGATCAAAAGATCGAAACCCAGCTGCGAAGACAACCGAATCAGCAATTCGGTCTGCTGCGCGGGGTCAGTAAGGTCATAGTCGCTAAGGGTGAGTTCACCCAGCACCCGCACTGCCAGCGGTGCCATGATGATAGACGCCGCGGTGCTGTCGATCAGGAAGGCAACAAACCTCGCCCAGAAACCCAGGTATTCAGGTTCTGCGTTGGCGGGAGCGTCACTCATAAAGTTTTAACAGGAAGTCTTTGGCAGCATTTATTTTAGTCGCGAGATAGGTGGATCCGCCACGGTCAGGGTGCACTTTCTGCATCATGCGTCGATGCGCGTCTTTCACGTCAGCAGAGGTGGCGCCGGCTTCAAGACCCAGGATATCCAGCGCTTGTGCTTCGTTCATTTCACCAGATTCAGCGCCGGAAGCGGAAGTTCGTTCCTGACCATTTCTCCAGTCCTCATGTTCCCGATCCAGGTAGGCTGTCAACAGGTTGTAGGAATCTGCATCACCGGAGACTTCCGTGAGCAGGGCATTGAGCTGTTCCAGATTCAGTGCGCTGAGGGATGCGCCCTTGAACTGTCCCTCAAGCACCGTGCCTTCCATCATGCCGCTGTCATGAAACAGTACCATGTGGATGTAGCGCGAGCTGATTTCGCTTTTTGCCGGTGCGGCCGACGGTCCGCGGCCCAGGTTGATATGAAGCGATTTGAGCAGCGCGGCAAACTGGGCGCCAGACATGATGATGCCTGCCAGGCGCCAGAGAAACGGCAGCAGAGCATACAGGATTGCAAACAAAGGATGTAACCGACCGGTAAAGGCAAAGAACAGGATTACCAGGCCCGCCAGCGTGGCGAGGTAAATATTCATGAATTGCTTTACGGTCAGCTGTTTCTTCGCAAGGAGACCGCGTAGCGCCACCCAAACGACGAAGGCGACAATAGCGATGATCAATAAGCGGGCCATGATGGATGCTACTTGAGTTGCTGTGTCAGTAGTGCTGCAGGTTTAACCCTGGACTCAAACTGTTCCAGCGCCTTGCGGCCACCAGCGGCATAAACTGCTACCGCTGCGAGCAGGTTCTTCAGTTCCGCGGCGCTGGACAGGTTAAACGGGGCAAAGGCTCCGCCGGAGAGCTGTGCCATCTGCCTGAACGTCGAACGGACGGCAGGGTCATGTCCTTCCTGGAACATGAACAGGGGAATCTTCAGGACGCCGAGCTGGCCCGCAATGTGGCAGAGCTCATCGGGGTTTTCCTCGACGGCATCACCGACAAACACCACGGCTTTTATCTGCTGCCTGCGATGTTCTGCTGAGGCGTGGTTCAGCATTTTTTTTATCTGTGTGTGTCCCCCCAGGCATCGAACCGCTGACATCTCATTCAGCAGGTCTCGTGCAGACGAACACCAGGCCGAGTGTTTGAACTCATTAAAACCCCGGTAGTAACAAAGCTGCACTGCCAGGTCACCGACATCGGCGGCCGCATCAAACATCTGTCCCTGGAGGTGGCAGGCCTTGTCCCAGGTCAGCTCCCGGGAAGCCGTGGCATCCATGCCAAATATCAGGCGTCCCGCTTCTCCAGGCACCCGCCTGACCGGGGTTTTGGCAACCTTGTCCAGGAATGCCGCCACATCTGATGACTGCTTGAGTGTCGGCTTGTTGTCTTTACTCACGTCAGGATTCTGCCTGGGGTCTATAATGTTAGACAGTTTAACGGAATAGCGGCTCGTCAAGTAATGAACAGGCTGGTGGTAGCAATATCGAGCAGTGCGTTGTTCGATCTGAAGGAAAGCGATCAGGTTTATCGCGAAGAAGGTGTGGCCGCCTATGCCCGCTACCAGATTGAGCGCGAAGACGAGCCACTTCGACCTGGTGATGCATTTCACCTCGTGCAGAAACTGCTCTCCATCAACGAGATGCTGAACAAACCCGACAGGGTTGAGGTCATCCTGTTATCCCGCAACACCGCCGACACCGGGCTACGTGTATTTAACTCCATTGAACACCACCAGCTCCCGATACGCCGTGCTGCTTTCACAGGTGGTGGTGAACCGTACAAATACATGCGGCCTTTCGGGTGCCAGCTGTTCCTGTCGACCCACCAGCAGGATGTTGTGGACGCACTGAATGAGGGGATGGCGGCTGCCAGTATCCTCTCCGGGGTAACGTCTTCCAGTGAAAGCGACGAGCTCCGGTTTGCCTTTGATGGCGACGCGGTTTTGTTTGCTGATCATGCCGAGCGCGTTTACCAGGAGCAGGGGCTGGAAGAATTCATGGCATCAGAGAAGAGGGCGGCAAACGAACCGCTGCATGGTGGTCCGTTTAAGCCGTTCCTGGCGGCGCTGCATTCACTGCAGCAAGAGTTTGACCCCGAATCCTGCCCCATACGAACTGCACTGGTTACAGCAAGGTCTGCACCTGCCCATGAGCGGGTGGTCAGGACGCTTCGCTCCTGGGGCATCCGCCTGAATGAAAGCCTTTTTCTTGGCGGTATGCAGAAGTCGGAATTCCTGCGCGCCTACCAGGCTGACGTGTTCTTTGACGACCAGGCAGAACACTGCCGCCTGGCCAGTGATGTCGTCCCCACCGGCCACGTGCCCAGCGGGGTCATCAACGAGGAAGGGTAATGCCCTTTCGGCATGTTTCTGGATATTTATATGCGATAAGTGTATAAGTCGGGAATGAAACTGCAGCAGCTCCGATACATCTGGGAAGTCGCACACCACGACCTGAATGTGTCTGCCACAGCACAAAGCCTGTATACCTCGCAACCCGGCATCAGCAAGCAGATTCGACTTCTTGAAGATGAACTGGGCGTCGAAATTTTTGCCCGGTCGGGCAAGCACCTGACCCACGTTACGCCGGTAGGACAGACCATCATTGACCAGGCCGGTGAGATCCTGCGAAAGGTTGATAGTATCAAGCAGGCAGCCCATGAGTTTCGTGATGAAAAGACCGGCAGTCTTTCCATCGCAACGACCCACACCCAGGCACGTTATGCCTTACCGCACGTCATAGCCGAATTCATTGGCCGGTACCCTGACGTATCTCTGCATATGCACCAGGGTAGTCCGATACAGATCGCCGAACTTGCCGCCAACGGTGAAGTGGACTTTGCGATCGCCACGGAGGGGCTCGATCTTTTTGGCGATCTCGTGATGTTGCCCTGTTACAACTGGAACCGCTCAATTGTCGTGCCGAGGACTCATCCCCTGGCCGGCAAGAGCCAGGTCAGCCTGGAAGATGTCGCGCAACACCCGATAGTGACCTACGTATTCGGTTTTACGGGCCGTTCCAAGCTGGATGAAGCCTTTCAGAAGGAAGGGCTGGAACCCAAAGTCGTATTCACGGCCACGGATGCGGACGTCATCAAAACCTATGTCCGGCTTGGGTTGGGTATCGGTATCATTGCAGATATGGCCCACGACCTGGACGAGGATCCCGATCTTGTTGCGCTGGATGCCAGTCATCTTTTCTCACCAAGCACGACCATGATCGGCTGCCGACGAGGCACATTCCTGCGCGGTTTCATGTATGACTTTATTGAACTGTTTGCTCCACACCTGAGCCGCGAACTGGTGACCGAAGCTTTTAACGCCCAGAGCCGAGCTGAAGTCGATCAGTTGTTTGAAAATATCCAGCTGCCGTTCCGGTAGCCTTGTTTTAAGGAAGCTCCCATGCAAGTTATCTGTCTGGACCTCGAAGGGGTCCTTGTACCTGAAATCTGGATTGCATTTGCCGAGAAAACCGGCATTGAGGCTTTGAAGGCCACAACCCGGGACATCCCGGATTATGATGAGCTGATGCAGCAGAGACTGCGTCTACTGGATGAGCACAATCTTGACCTGGCGGCGATACAGGAAGTCATCGCGACACTCTCGCCACTGCCTGGCGCGAAGGAATTCCTGGATGACCTGCGAGAAAAATACCAGGTCATCATTCTCTCCGATACATTCTACGAATTCTCCAAACCACTGATGAGACAGCTGGCCTGGCCTACCATATTCTGTCACCGTCTCGAAACTGACGAAGCGGGCAGGGTAGCGAACTACGTATTGCGCCAGAAGGACCCGAAACGGCAGTCCGTGAAAGCCCTGAAATCATTGAACTACACGGTGTTTGCTGCAGGAGACTCCTACAACGACACCACCATGCTCGAAGAGGCGGATGCCGGATTCCTTTTCCGGTCGCCTCAGAACGTCATCGACGAATTCCCGCAGTACGATGTGACGACGGAATACGCCGAGCTCGCCGGGTTCTTTGATAAGGCTGCGCTTAACTTCGGATAAGCGGCCCTTAAACCAAGTCCCACACGAATTTTGTATACTGGGCGCCCGCTAAACGGGCGTTTTTTAAGGAGTTATGTATGTCAGCAGGACGTAAGTTCCGCGAGGCTATTGCCGCGGAATCCCCCCTCCAGGTTGTAGGTACCATTAACGCCTACGCGGCCATGATGGCTGAACAGGTGGGCTACAAGGCCATCTATCTATCCGGTGGCGGTGTCGCCAACGCTTCCTACGGTTTGCCGGACCTCGGCATGACGTCACTAAATGACGTGCTGGAAGATGTTCGCAGGATTACCTCGGCGAGCTCATTGCCGCTGCTGGTTGATATCGACACCGGCTGGGGTGGTGCGTTCAACATCGCCAAAACAATACGTGACATGATTGCAGCAGGTGCGGCAGGTGTTCACATTGAGGACCAGGTTGTACAGAAGCGGTGCGGGCATCGTCCCAACAAGGAAATCGTCAGCCGCGAGGAAATGGAAGATCGCATCAAGGCTGCTGCGGATGCCAAAACAGACCCTGACTTTGTTCTAATGGCGCGTACCGACGCGCTGGCCGTGGTTGGCCTGGACGAAGTCATCGAACGCGCGGTGCGATGTGAAGCTGCCGGTGCAGACGCCATTTTCGCTGAGGCCATGACAGACCTCGAGATGTACAAGAAGGTAGTTGATGCAGTAAACGTACCCGTGCTGGCGAACATTACGGAGTTTGGTTCCACGCCGCTCTACACCACCGAACAACTCGGCAGCGTGGGTATCGCGATGGCGCTATACCCGCTGTCAGCATTCCGCGCCATGAACAAGGCCGCGCTGAATGTCTACACAACACTCAGGGAGACAGGTACCCAGGAAAGCGTGGTGGATACCATGCAGACGAGGGCTGAACTTTATGAATTCCTGGGTTATCACGAATACGAAAACAAACTGGATGAACTGTTTGCCAAAGACGGCAGCAATCAATAGAGGAATACAATCATGGTTGAGAAAAAACTAGGTGGCGCTGGCCTGCGGGGTCAGTCGGCAGGTGAGACTGCACTTTGTACGGTAGGTAAAGAAGGCTCCGGCCTCACATACCGTGGTTACACCATTGAAGAACTGGCAGCCAGGGCTGAATTCGAAGAAGTTGCTTACATGCTGCTTTACGGAGAACTGCCTACCCAGGAACAACTGGATGCCTACAAGGCGCGGCTGACAACCATGCGCGGCCTGCCGGATGACCTGAAAGCCGTACTAAAGTTGATCCCGAAAGATACTCACCCGATGGATGTGATGCGAACGGGCTGTTCAATGCTGGGCAATCTCGAACCTGAAAATTCCTTCGATGACCAGCAGGACGCTGCTGATCGTCTGCTGGCTGCTTTCCCGGCCATCATCTGCTACTGGTATCGATACTCGCACGATGGTGTCGAGATTGATACGGATACCGGTGAAGACACTATCGGTGGTCATTTCCTGAAAATGCTGCTGGATGAAGAACCCTCGCAAATGTCTCGTGACGTCATGTCATGCTCGCTGATTCTTTACGCAGAGCACGAATTCAACGCCTCAACATTCACAGCTCGTGTGTGTGCGGCAACCCTGTCTGACATGTATTCCTGCATTACAGGTGCCATCGGTTCCCTGCGCGGACCGTTGCACGGTGGTGCCAACGAGGCAGCCATGGAGCTGATCGAAAAGTTCAGTTCCGTAGAGGAAGTTGAGCCTGCCATCAAGGGCATGTTTGAGCGCAAGGAACTTATCATGGGCTTCGGCCATGCTATCTATCGAACCTCTGACCCTCGCAATGCACTGATCAAGGATTGGTCAGAAAAGCTCGCCAACCTGAATGGCGACACGACGCTCTTCGATATATCCGTTGAAGTTGCTCGCGTGATGTGGGATGAAAAAGAACTGTTCCCGAATGCGGATTTCTTCCACGCATCTGCCTATAACTACATGGGTATCCCAACAAAGATCTTTACACCGATCTTTGTGATGTCTCGCCTGACAGGCTGGGCTGCTCACGTTATGGAACAGCGTTCCAATAACCGGCTGATTCGTCCGAGCGCGGACTACATTGGCCCGGACACCAGACCTTTTGTAGAGATCCAGGATCGTTAAGGACATTTTGTGAACAGCAAGTATCGCAAGCAACTGCCAGGTACTGACCTGGACTACTTTGACACTCGTCAGGCTATCGAGGACATCCAGCCTGGAGCCTATGATGGACTGCCATACACCTCCAAGGTGCTGGCCGAAAACCTGGTGCGGCGTTGTGACCCGGAATCCCTGACGGATTCCCTGAAGCAGCTCATAGAGCGGAAACAGGAACTGGATTTTCCCTGGTTCCCAGCTCGTGTTGTCTGTCACGACATCCTTGGCCAGACCGCACTGGTTGACCTGGCTGGCTTGCGCGATGCCATTGCTGATAAAGGCGGCGACCCTTCACAGGTTAACCCCGTCGTGCCGACACAACTGATCGTGGACCACTCTCTGGCCGTGGAACATGCCGGATTTGAGAAAGACGCCTTTGAAAAGAACCGGGCCATTGAAGATCGTCGCAATGATGATCGCTTCCATTTCATCAACTGGACCAAAACCGCGTTTGAAAATGTTGATGTCATTCCGCCCGGGAACGGCATCATGCACCAGATCAACCTGGAGAAGATGTCGCCGGTGGTCCATAACCGTGATGGTATTGCCTTCCCGGACACCCTGGTTGGTACAGACAGCCACACGCCACACGTGGACGCCCTTGGCGTGATCGCGATAGGCGTGGGAGGCCTTGAAGCTGAGAGCGTCATGCTGGGCCGTGCATCCTACATGCGCCTTCCTGACATTGTTGGTGTTGAGCTGACAGGTAAGCGCCAGCCTGGTATTACGGCAACCGATATTGTTCTCGCCATTACCGAGTTCCTGAGACAGGAGAGGGTGGTTTCATCCTACCTGGAGTTCTTTGGCGAAGGTGCCGAGGCCTTGACTCTGGGTGACCGCGCCACGATCTCGAACATGACGCCGGAATTTGGTGCAACCGCGGCAATGTTCTACATCGACCAGAACACCATCGACTACCTCAAGCTGACCGGCCGTGATGACGAGCAGGTCAAGCTGGTAGAAACCTACGCTAAAGAAAGCGGCCTCTGGGTCGACGGTATGCGCAAAGCTGAATACGAGCGCGTTCTCACATTCGACCTGTCTTCAGTGGTTCGCAACGTGGCCGGTCCCTCCAATCCGCATCGCCGGGTGGCAACCTCCGAGCTGGCAGCCCAGGGTATTGCTGCCCCCTGGGAGCAGGAAGGCGACCTGATGCCTGACGGCGCTGTCATCATCGCCGCCATCACGAGCTGCACAAACACCAGTAACCCACGCAATGTTATTGCTGCCGGGCTGCTGGCCCGAAATGCCAATGCCAAAGGCCTGACTCGAAAGCCCTGGGTGAAAACCTCCCTGGCACCCGGCTCCAAAGCCGTGCAACTGTACCTGGAGGAAGCAAACCTCCTGCCGGAACTGGAACAACTGGGTTTTGGCATCGTGGCGTTTGCCTGTACGACCTGCAACGGCATGAGTGGCGCACTGGACCCGAAGATCCAGCAGGAAGTGATTGAGCGTGACCTGTACGCGACAGCGGTATTGTCCGGCAACCGAAACTTCGACGGACGCATCCATCCCTATGCGAAGCAGGCATTTCTGGCATCACCGCCGCTCGTTATTGCCTACGCAATTGCAGGAACCGTTCGTGTGGATATCGAGGCAGACCCGCTGGGTGTTGACCAGGATGGCAACCCTGTGACGCTGAAAGATATCTGGCCCACCGATGAAGAGATTGATGAAATCGTGTCCAGCTGTGTGAAACCGGAGCAGTTCCGCGCGGTCTACGACCCGATGTTCATCACGGTCAAAGACACCACGGATGCACCAAGTCCTCTCTACGAATGGCGCCCGCAAAGTACCTATATTCGCAGGCCACCATACTGGGAAGGTGCTCTCGCCAAAGAACGTACCCTGAAGGGCATGCGGCCGCTGGCGGTTCTCGGTGACAACATCACCACCGATCACCTTTCTCCGTCAAACGCTATTCTTGCTTCAAGTGCTGCGGGCGAATATCTCGCAAAGATGGGCCTGCCGGAAGAAGACTTTAATTCCTACGCGACTCACCGTGGTGACCACCTGACAGCCCAAAGAGCCACATTTGCGAACCCGAAACTGCTAAACGAAATGGTCCAGGAAAACGGCGGGGTAAAACAGGGTTCGCTGGCGCGTATTGAACCGGAAGGTGAAGTGGTTCGCATGTGGGAAGCTATCGAAACTTACATGGATCGTGGTCAGCCGCTGATTATTGTCGCCGGTGCCGACTACGGCCAGGGTTCTTCCAGGGACTGGGCGGCGAAAGGTGTTCGCCTCGCTGGTGTTGAAGCTATCGTCGCGGAAGGATTCGAACGTATCCACAGAACCAACCTGATCGGTATGGGCGTGCTGCCCCTGGAATTCAAGGCGGGGGACACGCGTCACACCTACAATATCGATGGTACGGAAACTTTTGACGTGATTGGTGAACCGACACCTCGAGCCGACCTGACCCTGGTGATTCATCGGGCGAACGGTGAAAGCGTTGAGTTGCCGGTGACCTGTCGGCTGGATACAGCTGAAGAGGTCTCCATTTATGCCGCTGGTGGCGTACTGCAACGGTTCGCACAGGATTTTCTTGAGGGTGCGGCGTGAGCACAGTTCCACAAATAAGGGTACCTGCGACCTATATCCGTGGCGGCACCAGCAAGGGGGTATTTTTCCGTCTTGAAGATCTGCCTGAAAGTGCACAGGTGCCCGGTGAAGCCCGGGACAAACTCCTGCTCAGGGTCATTGGGTCACCCGACCCCTACGGTAAACACACCGATGGCATGGGTGGGGCAACGTCCAGTACCAGCAAGACTGTGATCGTTTCCAAAAGTACAAAGGAAGGGCATGACCTCGACTACCTGTTCGGACAGGTCTCGATTGACCAGCCGTTCGTAGACTGGAGTGGTAATTGCGGCAACCTGTCTGCCGCTATTGGTGGCTTTGGCATCATGGCTGGTCTGATGGATCCGGATCGCGTGCCTGATAACGGTATCTGTGAGGTTCGCATATGGCAGGTGAATATCCAGAAGACGATCATTGCCCATGTGCCAGTAACCAATGGTGAACCCCAGGAGACCGGCGACTTTGAACTGGATGGCGTCACTTTCCCTGCGGCAGAGGTTCTGCTGGATTTCATGGATCCCGCTGATGATGAAGGTGGCTCCATGTTCCCGACCGGGAATCTTGTTGATAACCTTGAAGTACCAGGCATCGGCACCCTCAAGGCAACACTGATCAATGCAGGCATACCTACTGTTTTCGTCAATGCAGATGAGATCGGATACACCGGGACGGAGTTGCAGGACGATATCAACAACGATGACGCAGCGCTGAAGAAGTTTGAAACCATTCGTGCCTACGGCGCCCTGCGCATGGGGTTGATCTCTGATGTCAGTGAAGCGGCTTCCCGGCAGCATACGCCGAAGGTGGCTTTTGTGGCTGGCCCCGCGAGTTACGCCGCGTCCAGCGGCAAGGCCATTGACGCAGGTGACATTGATCTCCTGGTCAGGGCTTTATCCATGGGCAAGCTGCATCACGCGATGATGGGTACAGCTGCCGTTGCTATCGGTACTGCAGCGGCCATTCCCGGAACACTGGTCAACCTGGCCGCGGGTGGAGGAGAGCGCTCTTCTGTTCGTTTCGGTCATCCTTCCGGCACTTTGCGGGTAGGCGCCGAAGCACAAGAAATCAATGGAGAGTGGCAGGTGAAGAAAGCTTCCATGAGTCGCAGCATGCGAGTGTTGATGGAAGGTTTTGTGCGGGTTCCGGGAGACGCTTTCTAGCGATCAGTCAACAACCGGCCTGCTTATCCTTCACTCCAGGATCGTGGCGTCAGGCGATAAAGGTAGGTTTCATCCACGTTTTCATTACGCGGCCGGTTGCCGTATTTGTTTTTCCATTCCTGGCCAAACTTCCCAAACTTCTCAGCGCTGGTTTCCCTGGTGGCCATCAGCTCGTAGATCGAACCGTTCACACCCAAACGGACATTCGGGTCTGACTGTATATTGGCTACCCAGTCGCTGAGATTGTCACCGGCAAAGACATGCAGGGTGCCCTCAATATTTGCGATCCACAGGTTCACCGAGTAGGGGCCATCGGTGCCGTTGGTTTCGAGCTGAATGATTTCGACTTTACCCACTTCGGTCCAGTCATTCGGGTTGGCCACAACCTGGCCTTCAAGCGGACCCTGGCCAAAGGGCAGGTACTCGCAGCCAGCCAGGAGTACCAGTAGTAATAAACCGGACAATAGTTTCATGCGTTATTCGGCACCATAGCGAATCATTCGAAATTCATGATACGACTTCATTACCTTTTGTACATATCGCACGGTTTCAGGTTTGTCGGGGGGAATGCCATTGTGTCTGGCGACGGCATTGGGTCCTGCATTGTAAGCAGCCAGCACCATTGTCAGGTCGTTGTCGAATCGCTCCATCAGTTCACTGATGTAGCGCACGCCACCATGAATGTTTTGCCTGGGGTTGTAGCGATCATCCACCTCAAGGTCCTTCGCGGTGCCCGGCATTAACTGCATCAGCCCGGTGGCGCCAGAGCTGGATACCGCATCGGGGCGAAAACTGGATTCCACCTGGATGATGGCTTCCACCAGTGCCGGGTCAACCATGTACTTGTCGCTGGCCGCTCGGATGTGTGCCCTGAACGCCCTGGTGCCACCGGTTTCGATGGGTCGGTCAGCGAGGATATGACCGGCGTTGCTGAAACTGTCTCGTTTTGTCAGAAGGGTGTATCCGCGCAACGGCCTGTCCGAAATCATGCGTTCGCCATCGGGACCCTGGTAGATATACAGCTCTGCGCTGGCGCTGAGCGGATAACCAGCGATCACTGCATAAACCAACGCTTGAAGAAGCGAAGGTAATACGCTGAAATTTGGGCGGTTTACTCTCACTCCAATGGCTTTGGTATGATGGTCGCGGCATTGTAAACCAGCCTTAGTGAAAAGCTGAACCCCGAAACGACCAACTGATAAGGAGCCTTTATGAAGTACATTCTTCCAGATTTGTGTGATGAATACCCCGAGTTGGTACGTGTCATGACCCCGATGTTCAGGAACTTCGGGGCCCGGCTTTCTTTTGGCGGACCCATTACGACCATCAAGTGCCATGAAGACAACTCCCTGGTGGCGCACGCTGTAAACGAGCCTGGCGAGGGGCGCGTGCTGGTAGTTGACGGTGGCGGCTCACTGCGCTGTGGACTACTTGGCGATAACCTCGCGATAAAAGCCGCCAACAATGGCTGGGAGGGCATCATTGTTTACGGTTGTGTTCGCGATGTGGATGCACTGGCCGAAATCGAACTGGGCATTCAGGCTATTACTGCCAATCCCATGAAAAGCGTCAAGCGGGAAATTGGCCTTAGGGACGAGTGGGTAAACTTCGGGGGTGTGGACTTTATTCCCGGTGAATTCGTCTATGCAGACAACAATGGCGTGATCGCCTCGGCAAAACCCCTCTCGATGCCCCCCAGCTAGATTCTTAACTGGCGAAGGTTCGGGTCCAGCAAGCCGGATTCCCAGGCTGCGGTGAACTGGCGACCGAGGCGGTTGCCCTCGGTAATATCAAAAAAGCAGGCTGTGCCTTCCCAGGACTCATAGTCCTGCCGGTAGATCACACCGTGGCTGTCCACCAGCACAAACTCGTGGTTCAGCTGGCGCATGTCCGGGTCCACGATCCTGATCCCGATGGAAGAAGGTAGCTTGCGGGAAATATTGAGCAGGGCATGGCCGTTCTTGATGATGCGATGCGGGTCAAAGATCAGCATCTCTACTTTCGTATAACGATTGCGACGCGCGAGCCTGGAACAGATCTGCATAAGCTCAGCGCTGTCGAACAGGTCGTGGGTCAGGTTGGGTGAATAGATCTGGATGCTCTGTTTCGCCTGCCGGCACATTTCAATAATGATGTTCTGAAAGTCTGATTCGCGGCGCAACAGGATCAGCTGCTTGTCGTGCCCAAGCCTGTAGGTAATGTCGCCAGTGAATTCTTCTCCGGCATTCTGCCGCTTTTCCACTTCCATGTTCTCGGGCTCGATGGTTCGTTCAAACAGACCTGGCTCTGCTGCCTCAAAGCCATTGTTCTCGAGGATGGTTGCATCGAGGTCGGTGATCATGTGAACCGTGGGCAGGCGAAATCTTCGTGCACGTTGCAGGGCCAGTTCCAGCAGCGTGGTGCCGATGCCCTGGCCGCGGCATTCTTCAACCACGGCGAACTGCCCAATCTCACCTTTCGGAGTCATGCGGATGCTGCCGACCACATGATCATCGTCATTGGTGGCTATCCAGTGGATGGCAGAGTCGTCGTCCTCTTCCTGCGCCTGGTAATCGGCCAGTTTCAGTTCCGTTTCAAATACCTGCTTTCGAATGCGGGTGATGGTTCTCGACTCATCGACCCAGCGAACCTCTGCTGTATCAAAGGGTTTTACAGAGACATCTAGCTCAGGGCTTGCCAGGGCTCGCCGCTGCACATTATCCACCGGCGGTGAAAGTTCCTGAATCATTCGAATGTGTGGTATCCCGGCTTCCATGAATTCTTCGCCATCCAGCACAAACCCGCTTCGTTCATAGAAACCCTGCGCATGGGTCTGGGCATTGAGATAGACCTGCTCGAAACCAAGGTGCCTTGCTTTCTCTACCGCCTGCTCCAGCAGTGCTGCGCCTACACCATGTTTTCGATGCTGCCCGAGTACCGCCATACGACCTATCTGGCCATCGGGAAGCAGGCGAGCGGTACCGATGGGTACGTCAGAGGAATCCGTGGCAATCCAGTGCCAGGATTCCTCGTCACGTCCGTCCCATTCTTCTTCCTGGGAAACCTTTTGTTCGACAATAAAGACCAGTCTCCTGATATTGGAGAGCTGTTTACCGTCTGTTTCCCAGTCCGCCTCGCGGATGTTGAACTTTCGTATTTCCATATGGGTACAGTTTACCTTGCGAGAAGGGCGCCGGTGGCCAGCAGTGATTCGAGGCAGGCAAGACCTCTTTCCGAGATTGCACGGGGTATCAGCAGTTTTCTGCGAGTCGTGAGTTCCGCTGCCCAGCTCATATCAACATCTTCCAGTTCAAAGACTTCACCATTCACAAAAAGCAGCTGCCCGGATATCGCAAAACGGCTGGCCAGTGCAGCGACGAGGTTCATGCCGCTTGCTGGCTGTGCGGCAACACCAGCTACCAGCAGGTCAGGTTCCCGGAGTCTCGTGGAAAAGCTGCCGTACCAGCGTTGCAGCATGTCGTTGTTGAGCATCCCCTCAAGTGCAGACTGAATCTGGCTGATTGCCTGGGCACCGATGGTGCTTTCTGCCGCGAACAGTTGGTCAGTGATCGTCGGGTTTTCATTCAGTGACAACAGCGCAAATTCAGAGAGGTCGGCTAGCAGTTCGGCCATCGTGGGATTGCGAATACCGACGGACAGGGTCAGTGAAACATCCTGGCAGATGCCATGGTGCCCAAACCCGGGTGGCACGTAGAGGACATCTCCCGGTTCGACTATCCAGGTGTGAGCAGGCTCAAACTCCCGAAGCAGCCGGATGTCAGCGGCGGGGGCCAGATCCTCTTCCCGGTGGCCGCCATCGTCCAGGTGCCATATCTTGCCGCCGGTGTGCTGGACCAGGAAAACGTCGTACTTATCGAAATGGGCACCGCAGCTGGCGGACTCTTCGCCCAGACTGGCCATCACATCATCAACCTGCCAGCCAGGTATAAACGGGAACGCCTGGTCCAGCAGGTCCCGTGCCACCTGGAGGTGTTGCTCAAGGCACTGAACCATCAACATTGAATCCGGTGGCAAGTGCGTTGAGTCATGATCCCGGGATTCGGCTGCTGGCTCGAAAGGACCGTGTATCAGCTCAAAGTCGCCGGTAATGAGTCGCGACTCAACCAGGTCGTTTTGGACAAGGCTGGTAAGGTCATGTGATGTCAGCGGAAACCCGGTAACGTCGATGGCACCTCGGAACAGGCATGGCTTTTTGCCCCAGGACGCCTCGCGAAACTCTGCCAGTTGCTCCTTATCCAGCATGCCTGTCAGGTTCAGTCGGAAAGCAGTCGGTGAACGAGCTTTTCGGCCTCACCAATATAGTTTGCCGGCGTAATCGCCCGGATAGCATCACTGACATCTGCGGGAAGATCCAGCGATTGAAGCAACCCTTCGATTTTTTCCTGCGTCAGGCTCTCGCCTCGGGTCAGCGCCTTGAGTTTCTCGTAAGGTTCTTCGATGCCGTGTTTGCGCATAATGGTCTGTACCGGCTCGGCCACTACTTCCCAGCTGTCATCCAGGTCTTGAGCAAGTACTTCAGGTGCCAATTGCAACTTGTCGATGCCTTTGAGCGCAGATTGGTAGGCCACGACACTGTAAGCGAGACCAACGCCGATGTTACGCAGCACCGTTGAATCGGTGAGATCCCGCTGCCATCTTGAGACGGGCAGCTTTTCCGCAAGATGGCCCAGGGTTGCATTGGCAAGGCCAAGGTTGCCTTCGCTGTTCTCGAAATCGATCGGGTTGACCTTATGTGGCATGGTCGATGAACCGGTTTCACCTTCCACCTTTCTCTGGCGGAAATAGCCGATAGAGATGTAAGACCAGATGTCACGGTCGAAATCCAGGAGAACTGTGTTAAATCGAGTCATCGCCTGGAACAGTTCAGCGATGTAGTCGTGCGGCTCTATCTGCGTTGTGTAGGGATTCCAGGTCAGCCCCAGGTGGGTCACAAACTGCTCGCTGAGTGCCAGCCAGTCCACGTCAGGGTAGGCCGAGACGTGGGCGTTATAGTTACCCACCGCGCCATTGATTTTTCCCAGGATAGGCGTGTTCTGGACCGTTGCCAGCTGGCGTTTCAGACGTGCTACCACGTTGGCCAGCTCTTTGCCCATGGTTGTCGGTGACGCCACCTGCCCGTGGGTTCGGGACAGCATGGGCACCGCCGCATATTCTCGAGCCAGCTCCGAGATGGTGTCGATCACCTCTTTCATGTCGGGCTCAACAGTGGATTTCATGGCCTTCTGTAGCATCAGGCCGTAAGCCAGGTTATTAATGTCTTCCGAGGTGCAGGCGAAATGCACAAATTCGACGTAAGGCGCCAGCCCTTCGATCCCGCGTAGCTGGTTTTTAACGTGGTATTCAACGGCTTTCACATCATGGTTGGTGGTAGCTTCCAGCGCTTTAACAGCCTTTGCATCTCCCAGCGAGAAACCTTCTATCAGACCGTCAATTGCCTGGTGTTGCGCTTCCGACAGCACAGGCAGTTCCGCAATGGTGGGTTCAGATGCCAGGCACTGGAACCAGCGGTATTCCACGAGGCAGCGATGCTGAATCAGGCCATATTCACTCAGGGTTTCCCGCAGTGGCCAGGTGTAGCGTGCGTATCGGCCATCGGTGGGGCTGATTGCGGTCAGTTCAGTTAATTCTAAGGTCATATCTGTAAAGGTCGTCTATTACATTGATTTAATTGAGTATTGTTTGAGCTCGATACGTGGATTTGAGCAGTTTTCCACGCCCGAGCACGCACTGGCTGAGCCTGCCATCCAGTTGCCGCCAGAGAACTGCAGAACGTAGTGCGGCCATCAGTAGAGCCCTTATTCTCGCCTGATTTGCCCGGTTGGTCAGGTGTTTCTGTTGGCCCTGAACCCGAATACGTGGTTCTGATCGTCCGGCGGTTCCTTCGTACAGCTCTGATAATCGATTCACGCACGCTTCATCAGCCACTGACAACCCCTGGACTATACGATGCTCCTGGATGTTGCTGATTCCGGCACCAATGGCCTGCAACACCTCGGGGTTTAACCGAAGCCTCTTTTCCAGCGCGATAACAGCCAGGACATAACGAATGGTATCGCCATGCTCACTGAAGTTCAGGTCACCGATAATCTCCATGATCAGCCTGAGCCCGGTCCTGACGCCGTTGCCTGTTGCATAAACATCGAGTGTGGTTTCCGGGTTGGTGACAAAGACAGATTCCAGGCTGCCGACAAGGCTATCTTGGCTAATCATCCCGGTTCGCGCCAAACCAGTTACCAGGTGGCAGGCCTGGAGCAAACCTGCAAATGCCAGCGCCCGTTCATCGCTGCGATTCAGGTTCATGGTGCGATGCTCGACAGGTCACTGTCAGTGCTGACAATGATGCCACCGCCAAGGCAAATCTCACCATCGTAGAAACAGGCCCACTGGCCGGGTGTGACTGCGCGTTGTGGCTGCTCGAAGGTTATCTCGTAGCCATCACCTGATGTCTTCAGCCAGCAGGCCTGGTCGGCCTGTCGATAGCGTACTTTCACGTTCAGTTCAGCCGGCAGTTCAGGTGGCGTGCCTATCCACTCGATGTTCTGCACGGTCATGGCGCTGCAGAATAGGGCAGGGTTGTCATTACCCTGGGCGACAATCAGTCGGTTGTTTGCAAGGTCTTTGCCGACGACATACCAGGGTGCTTCGCTGCCGCCTCTGAGGCCACCGATACCGAGGCCCTGCCTCTGACCCAGTGTGTTGTACATCAAACCATCATGGCGGCCGATTACCTGTCCTTCAAGCGAGACAATCTCTCCGGGATTTGCCGGCAGGTAGTCCTGGAGGAAGTCTTTGAACCGGCGCTCACCGATAAAACATATGCCGGTTGAGTCTTTCTTGGCATGTGTCGGCAGGCCATTCGCTTCCGCCAGGTCACGAACCTCTGATTTCTGCAGCTCGCCGACCGGGAACATGACTCGATCAAACTGTTTCTGGGATACGGACTGCAGGAAATAGCTCTGGTCCTTGTTCGGATCCAGGCCTTTCAAAAGACGCAGTTCGCCGTCGATACCGGCAAGGCGGGCGTAGTGTCCCGTCGCAATTCGATCAGCGCCCAGCAGATGCGCATACTGGGCAAACACCTGGAACTTTATTTCTCGATTACAGAGTACGTCGGGGTTGGGTGTTCGCCCCTCACGGTATTCCGTCAGGAAGTGTTCGAATACATTATCCCAGTATTCCGCCGCGAAGTTAGCCTGGTTCAGCTTGATGCCGAGCCGGTCGCATACCGCCTGGGCGTCGGCCAGGTCTTCCATGGCCGTGCAGTATTCGGTGCCGTCGTCTTCGTCCCAGTTCTTCATGAAGAGACCTTCCACCTCATAACCGTGCTGCAGGCAGAGCAGGGCGGTTACCGAGGAATCGACCCCGCCGGACATACCGACAATGACCTTGTTCGAGCTGGAGCTGTTCATGGAAAGAGGCAGATGGTTAAAGGCGCATTATATCCCGTGGAGCACGCAAATTCCGGTGTACAATGGCGCCCATGAACGAAAACAAGCTTACTCATATCGATGAACAGGGCCGTGCGCGGATGGTCGACGTTGGTGGCAAGGACGTCACTGAACGCGAGGCAACAGCGTCTGCCATCATTTCGATGCAACCGGAAACACTTGCACTCATCCTGTCCGGCGATTCAAAGAAAGGTGATGTACTGGGTGTCGCGCGGATTGCTGGCATCCAGGCGGCCAAGAAATGTTCGGACCTCATTCCGCTGTGTCATCCGCTCGCACTTAACTCTGCGGAGGTGACTTTTGACAGTGATGAGGAAAACTCGCGCGTGCTGGTCCAGGCGACATGCAAGGTTTCCGGCAAAACCGGTGTCGAGATGGAAGCCCTGACCGCCGCATCGATTGCAGCCCTTACGATCTATGACATGTGCAAAGCCGTTGACCGGGGTATGGTGATCAGCGAGGTAGCCCTGGAGGAAAAATCTGGTGGCAAGTCCGGTACGTGGAGCCGTTCGCGCTGATGGCAACCGTCGTCCTGTTTGCCAGTATCCGGGAGGACCTGGGTACCGACGAGGTTTCCTGCGATATTGAGGCAGGCACCCGGGTTTCTGCGCTGATTGAGCAGCTTGCGACCCGAAATGGTCCGGAATGGGGCGCTGTGTTGAGGGCCGAGAACATCAAGATAGCGGTTAACCAGGAGTTGATTTCCGGTGATGTGGAGCTAGGCCCTGACGATGAAATTGCTTTCTTTCCACCGGTGACAGGAGGTTGACTTGGATTTCCGGATTCTTGTCCAGGAGGAACCATTCAGCCAGCAGGCAGAGTACGATGCGCTACGCTCGAATAGCCTCTCGGTCGGTGCCGTGGTCACTTTTGCTGGCACAGTCCGTGATATCAACGATGACGACACGGTCAAGGTCCTGCATCTGGAACACTATCCCGGCATGACAGAGAAAGAACTGTCAAAAATACTCGAAGAAGCCTCGGATCGCTGGCAGGTTCTGGGCGCAACTGTGATTCACCGGGTGGGTGACCTTTACCCGGGAGACGAGATCGTTTTCGTCGGCATCGCCAGCCAGCATCGCGGCGATGCGTTCCAGGCGTGCGAGTTTGTGATGGATTACCTGAAAACCAGGGCAACCTTCTGGAAGAAAGAAAAAACGGTGCAAGGAGACCGCTGGCTCACGACACGTCAGAGTGATGTCGAAGCCGCTGAATCCTGGGAATCGGATCCCTAGAAATTCCTATTGGTTAGCCGGTACTCACCGGGAGCCAGCCCCTCAAGATCCCACGGGCCAATTTTTGCCCGGTAAAGCCTCAGCGTTGGGAATCCCACCGCGGCAGTCATGCGTCGCACCTGCCGGTTTTTCCCTTCTGACAGGGTGAGCTCGATCCAGCTGGTGGGCACGGAATCTCGTGACCGGATATCTGGATCACGCCGTGGAAGGGGCGTTTCAATACGTCGAGCCTTCGCCGGCCGGGTCAGCCCGTCTTTTAGCTCAACGCCCTTCGCCAGGTGCCTCAATGCCACGTTGTCGATATCTCCTTCAACCTGTGCCCAGTAGGTCTTCTCCATTTTGAACTTGGGGTTGGCGATGCGGGCTTGCAGACTGCCCTCACTTGTCAAAAGCAGGAGCCCCTCGGAGTCCTTGTCCAGGCGTCCAGCGGGGTAGTAACCCTTGAGTGGTATATAACGAGCAAGCGTAGGCTCTTCACCCGTAAACTGGCTGAGAACGCCAAAGGGTTTGTTGAACAGGATAAGGTTGCCCCGTGACATCCTGGAGCCTCCTCTCTAAAGGTTTGCTCAGCTGTCTACTGAGTCGCTGTCTTCGCCTGAATTCAGCGGTTTGACGTTTACGGCGTGGGTTCCCTTCGGGTCATCGATCATATCGAAAGTGACTGGCTGGCCTGCCTTCAGTGTTTTATAGCCATCCATGACGATAGAAGAGTAGTGTACGAAGTAATCCTCGCTCTCATCTTCAGGGAGTATGAAGCCGTAACCTTTAGCATTGTTGAACCACTTAACACGTCCCGTGGGCATAGTGGTGACCTCACTGCTGTTAACTACACAGCCATGACATAGGCCCGGTCAGGTCATACAGTTTGAACATCCGCGCCTTCCGGACGTATGAAAACGACGGCTAGCTCTTATATCTAGTGAGTACCATACGAGGTGCTAAAAGGTTCAGTCAAGAAGACTTATTATCCCTACAATAACAGTGGGTTAGGCAGCCCTGCTGGACAGACGCCGTCAAGTATTAACGTCCGTGGGAATGTGGTTAGAATAGACAGGAATCGGACAGGCGCCCTGCGCCGTGATATTCAGACCTCAGCCCATATTAAAGTGAGTGTAGTGGAACATCTTAGTAAACGTATTTTGGTCAGGGCTTCAGGGCCTTTCAGGTCAACCGCAGGCCATTTTTACGCGGCCGCGGGCCATTTTCACTCGGCCGCGGGCACTGACCCCGAAGAACCCGGGCGCGATCTTGGCGTTCTTGAAGCGCCTGTTGAACCCAGGCTGAAGAAACCGCCACTGTTTAAAGTAGTATTGCTTAACGATGACTACACACCGATGGAGTTCGTTGTTGAGGTATTACAGATGTTCTTTGGGATGGATCGTGAGAAAGCAACGCAGATCATGCTTGCCGTTCATACCACCGGCAAGGCAACTTGCGGTATCTATCCCCGCGACATTGCGGAGACAAAATCTGCGCAGGTAAATCAATATGCGCAGGACAACCAGCATCCCCTGATCTCGGAAATTGAGGCAGTGGATGACGACGAATAGAGGATAACCTTACCTATCATGCTAAGTAGAGAACTCGAGGTCACGTTGAACCTGGCCTTCAAAGACGCCCGCAAGAAAAGACATGAACTCATGTCAGTGGAGCACCTGCTCCTGTCCTTGCTGGATAACAACTCGGCGGTTAACGTCCTCAATGCCTGTGGGGCTGATATCGAAAAGCTCCGAAGCGAGCTTGAAGAGTTTCTGGATGCGACCACGCCTCTGATCCCTCAAAACGAAACCGAAAGGGAAACGCAGCCGACCCTTGGTTTCCAGCGCGTCCTGCAAAGAGCTGTTTTCCACGTACAGTCCAGTGGCAAGAAGGAAGTGGATGGCGCCAATGTGCTGGTCGCGATCTTCAGTGAGCAGGAAAGCCATGCAGTGTTCCTGTTAAAACAGCAGGATGTGCAGCGCATCGACGTGGTCAACTATATCTCTCATGGCGTGTCCAAGAGTGGCGATGACATGGAGCGAGCGGGCAATCCTGAAGGCATGGCTGAAGGAGATGAAGACGGTGGGAAGCAGGCAAGTGCCCTGGAGTCTTACGCCACCAATTTGAACGAGCAGGCCAAGAAAGGGCTGATTGATCCGTTGGTCGGACGTGATTCAGAGGTCGAGCGCGTCATTCAGACCCTTTCTCGCCGCAGAAAGAACAACCCGCTGCTGGTTGGTGAATCCGGTGTTGGTAAAACTGCTATAGCAGAAGGACTGGCGAAGCTGATCGTTGATGGCCAGGTCCCGGATGTCATCAAGGACAGTACTGTACACTCGCTGGACCTCGGCGCATTGCTGGCTGGAACCAAGTACCGCGGTGATTTTGAAAAACGCCTGAAATCATTGCTGAATGAACTCAAGGAAACACCGAACCAGATCCTTTTTATCGACGAGATCCACACGATCATCGGCGCCGGCGCCGCGTCGGGCGGTGTTATGGATGCTTCAAACCTTTTGAAGCCTCTGTTGGCTTCCGGTGAGATTCGCTGTATCGGATCAACGACCTATCAGGAGTACCGCGGTATTTTTGACAAGGACCGAGCGCTCAGTCGTCGCTTCCAGAAAATTGACGTCAACGAACCCAGTGTCGACGACACCTACCAGATCCTGAAAGGATTGAAGACTCGATTCGAGGAGCATCACCAGCTCAAGTACACAGACCGGTCGCTAAAAGTCGCAGCGGAGCTGGCGGACAAGTACATCAACGATCGATTCATGCCCGACAAGGCTATCGACGTCATAGATGAGGTGGGTGCCTTCCAGCAGTTGCAACCACCAAGCCGACGCAAAAAGCAGATTGGTGTAGGAGATGTCGAACAGATGGTGGCAAAGATCGCACGCATTCCTCCGAAAAATGTGTCGTCTTCAGACAAGGAATCCCTGCGTGACCTTGAGACCAATCTGAAGATGACCATCTTTGGGCAGGATGAGGCAATCGACACACTGGCAAGCGCCATCAAGCTTTCCCGCGCCGGTCTCAAGGAAGATGGCAAGCCAATCGGTTCGTTCCTGTTCAGTGGGCCGACCGGTGTTGGTAAAACCGAAGTGTGCCGGCAGCTGGCCAGCACCATGGGTATTGAGCTATTGCGCTTTGACATGTCCGAGTACATGGAACGGCACACGGTTTCCCGACTCATCGGCGCACCACCGGGTTACATCGGGTACGACCAGGGTGGCCTGCTGACCGAGGCAATCACCAAGCAACCGCACTGCGTTCTTCTGTTGGACGAGATCGAGAAGGCGCACCCGGAGGTCTTTAACCTGTTACTGCAGGTCTTTGACCATGGCACCCTTACGGACAACAACGGACGCAAGGCGGACTTCAGGAACGTCATTATCATTATGACGACCAATGCCGGCGCCCAGGAAATGAGCCGAAGCTCTATCGGGTTCCAGACTCAGGACCACACCACTGATGGTATGGAAGTCATCAAGAAGATGTTTACGCCTGAATTCCGCAATCGTCTCGACGCAATCATTCAATTTGGTGCACTGTCCAAAGAAGTCATCAAGACCGTCGTCGACAAGTTCCTGGTGGAGATCCAGGTACAGCTGGATTCCAAAAAAGTCCAGCTTGATGTCACCGAAGAGGCGAGGGAGTGGCTTGCCGAAAATGGCTATGACGAGAAGATGGGTGCGCGCCCCATGCAGCGCCTAATACAGAACCGCATCAAGAAGGAACTGGCGGAAGATATTCTATTCGGCAGGTTGTCAGACGGGGGCGGGGTCGTGCGTGTGACTGTTGTAGATGGTGATCTTTCGCTCGAGATCGAAGAGCCGGAAACAGTCTGAACTGATTTCTAAACAGCTTACTCGCGGAAGGTGATTCTTCCCTTGGTCAGGTCATACGGTGTGAGTTCAACTTTCACCGTGTCACCTGTCAGGATCTTGATGTAGTTTTTTCTCATCTTGCCACTGATGTGCGCGATTACTACGTGGCCATTTTCAAGTTCTACTCGAAACATGGTGTTCGGCAGCGTATCTATGACTGTGCCGGACATTTGAATATTTTCTTCCTTCGCCATTCTGTCTCTGTGATGGTTAAAACGGCGTGCATTGTGCACTAAAAGAGGGGTGATCGCAAAATGCCGGACAAACGGTATCGGCGTCAGGAATCAAGGCGTATCCAGCTGTTGTTAACGTAAAGTTCGATGGGTTTGTAATCCATCTTGTAGCTCATTTTCTGGCACTGTTTTATCCAGTAACCGAGGTAAAGGTAATTAAGCTCCATGCGGTTCGTCTGTTCGATCAGCCAGAGTATCGCGAACACTCCAAGTGACCTGGCGTCTTCCTCCGGGTCAAAGAAAGTGTAAATGGCAGAAAGTCCATCATTTAACTCATCTGCGACAGCAACAGCCAACAGTTTCCCTGAGGCGCGAAACTCGTAAAAGCGGGCCTCTGGACGTCCGTCTACCAGGAAGCTCTGAAACTGGTCCCGCGAAGCAGGGTACATGTCGCCATCATCATGGCGCTCTGAGATGTACCTGTCATACAATGAGAAGTACTCCTCTGTAAGCGCCGGTCTGTGGGGTGTCACCGTGATGTCAGTGTTCGCCCGAAGAACCCTCTTGTGGCGGCGTCTTGGTGCAAAATCGTTCGCCGGTAGCCGGACCGGTATGCAGGCAGTGCAGGTCTGGCAATAGGGTCGATAGATATGTGTGCCGCTGCGGCGAAAGCCCACGGCAGACAGTGATGAGTAAAGGTCTTTATCTATTCTCGCCAGTGGGTCCGCAAACAGGGTAATAGCCTGCTTGCCTTCCAGGTAGCTGCAATCATGCGCAGGTGTCGTAAAGAACCTGAGTTCGGACAGTGAAGTCATTGTTCTAAATTAACTTTTCCCTTGATCCTCTGCCAGTCAATTTCCGATGCCGCCAGTCCGGCCTGTAGTTTTTGTCTGAACGCCTCACGGGGTATTTCGATCGCCCCCAGTGACTCGAGGTGCGGATTGGTTATCTGGCAATCGACCATTTCACTGCCTTTACTGGCCATCATTTTCATCAGGTAAGCAAAAGCAATTTTTGACGCGTCGGTTTCGCGATGGAACATCGATTCACCAAAAAAGAGATTGCCCATCGCGACGCCGTAGAGGCCGCCAGCGAGGCGGCCTTCAATATAGCATTCAACGGAATGTGCGAAACCCAGTTCGTGCAACTCGATGTAGGCGTGCATCATTTCCGGCGTAATCCAGGTGCCTTCGCCACGACTGGCGCCGTCATCGCCTTTTGTTGAGGGACGTTCGCTGCATAGACGAATCACAGAGTGGAAGTCGCGATCGACGTGGACCTCATAATTCGAGCGTCGAAGCCGCTTGGCCAGGCTTCGACTTGGCATAAAAGATGTGGGAATGATGATGCATCGGGGGTCGGGGGACCACCATAGAATGGGTTGTTCCTCATCGTACCAGGGGAAAGCTCCAGCCTGGTAGGCACACAGCAGCCAGTCGGGAGTCAAATCACCACCAGCCGCGAGCAGCCCGTTGGGTTCTTCCAGCGCCTCTGCTATATCAGGGAATACACAGTGTTCCCGCGGTAGCCAGGGAACGCGTTTCATGGCCGGTCAGGCTTCTAGCTCATCGAGATATTTTTCCGCATCCAATGCAGCCATACAGCCGAAACCGGCGGAGGTGACTGCCTGGCGATACACCTGGTCTGCCACATCACCTGCAGCAAACACTCCTTCGACACTGGTCGCCGTGGCATTACCGGCAAGTCCGGAGTGAATCGTGATGTAACCATTATTCATATCCAGCTGATGGGCAAAGATCTCAGTGTTCGGCGTATGGCCGATTGCGATAAATACGCCCTGGATGTCAATTTCTGTAACCTCACCGCTTTTAACGTGCTTGATTCGCATTCCGGTGACGCCCATATCATCGCCCAGAACTTCTTCCAGCGTATGATCCCACTGGATATTGATGTTGTCCTTCTCTATGACCCTCTGCTGCAGAATCTTCTCGCCGCGGAATTTGTCGCGACGATGAACCAGGTAGACTTCTGAGGCGATGTTGGACAGGTACAGCGCTTCCTCCAGCGCTGTGTTACCACCACCGATCACCGCCACTTTCTGTTTCTTGTAGAAGAAACCGTCACAGGTAGCGCAGGCACTGACACCTTTACCCTTGAACGCCTCCTCAGAGGGCAATCCCAGGTACTGGGCTGAGGCACCGGTCGCAATAATCAGTGAATCGCAGGTGTAGATGGCCTGGTCGCCGTAGAGGCGAAAAGGGCGCTTGTCCAGCTCTGCGGTATGGATGTGGTCGTAAACGATCTTTGTATCGAAGCGTTCTGCGTGGGATTGCATGCGAACCATCAGGTCCGGGCCCTGGAGACCCTCGACATCACCCGGCCAGTTATCGACATCCGTGGTGGTGGTCAGCTGTCCGCCTGTTTCAATACCCGTGATCACGACGGGATCCAGGTTGGCGCGGGCCGCATAAATAGCGGCAGAAAACCCGGCTGGCCCGGAGCCGAGGATCAGGAGCTTGTGGTGAACTTCTTCCATAGTAGCCCTTAACTGTGATTATTGCGCAGGTTAACAAAGTCAGCACCCTGGCGATGCTTCTCGATGATAGACCATAGCGTTCTGCCACGGGTGTCTTTTGCGTCCAGGTTTCTACCAGCTTCCGTGAAGAACTTAAGGAAACGCTCAAAATCCGCCACACGCATCCCCCGATAGGCCTTCAATAGAACATGGAAGTCTGCATCTTCCCCATAAGCTTCAAGTTCCAGGAAAGATTTGACTCGTTCGTCGTCCCAGACTTCGTCCGTTACTTGCGGCTGACTCGGTCCTGCCATGAGTATGTCCCTGCGTAAAATGAGTTATTAAAAGCCGCGCATTCTACATCAACTGGAAATAAGGGAGTAGCGACAACCGGGCATAACCAGGCCTACTTAATCGCATAAAAGCATTTAAGCAGACCGACATTAGTTATAAGATGTAACACGCTGATTTTTAAAGTATTCCGCAGACCGTGGCCCAATCCAAACCCACATCCACATCAAAATCCGTGTCAAACGAGGCCAGTACCGACTTTGCTGAACTGGTTGCGCCACGCCTGAAGGAGGGCGCCTTTATCGGGTTGGTTGCCATTGCCCTTTACCTTGTCCTGGCACTCCTTAGCTTTGATAAACAGGATCCCGGCTGGACCTATACGGGTGCCAATGAAACCGTTAATAACATTGTCGGAAGGAGTGGTGCCTGGGTCGCTGACGTATTCCTGTTCTTCTTCGGTTTTCTCGCTTTCATGTTCCCGATGATGCTCGCCTGGCAGGCCTGGCTCATCTTCAGGGAGCGAGAAACAGCAGGTGAATTTAGTTGGCCAATATTCATCTTCAGGGGCGTAGGCTTATTCCTGACAATTTGCGCGGGCACGGGGCTCGCAGCGATGCATTTCTATACGTTTGGACTGGATTACCAGTATGGCAGCGGCGGGATCGTGGGTAGTGAAATAGCAAATCTGCTAATACCGGTGTTCTCATACGTCGGAACCACCCTGATCCTGCTTGCCATGTTCCTGTTCGGTTTGACCGCCTTTCTTGATATCTCGTGGCTACGTGTCATGGATATCACCGGACACCTGTCGTTGGTGTTTGCCGGCCAGTTGCATCGCTATTCAAACCGCCTGGTGGCCGAGGTCAGGGAAAGGGCCGAGATTCGCAAGTCTGCAGAGCACCGGCGTGAAGCCCTGGAGAAACACGTCGAGAAAAAACAACAGCGCCCGGCCCCGGTTATTGAGGCACGGGCAGCACCCAGGAAAGAAGAGAGCAAGCGCGTGGCGCGTGAACGGCAAGGAAATCTCTTCAAGATCAGTGCCGTGGACGGCCTGCCGGCCCTACACTTACTTGATGAACAGGTGAAAGACCACACCCGGGGCTATTCTGCAGAAGACCTGGAGGCCATGTCCCGCTTGCTGGAGCTGAAACTCAAGGATTACGGTGTCGAAGCCGAGGTGGTTGCTGTTTTCCCTGGGCCTGTGATTACCCGTTTCGAGATCCAGCCAGCGCCTGGCGTCAAGGTCTCACGGATTTCCGGCCTGGCGAAGGACCTGGCCCGTTCACTCGCGGTCATCAGTGTACGCGTCGTGGAGGTGATTCCCGGGAAATCAGTTGTTGGCATCGAAATTCCGAACGTGGACCGCGAAATTGTCCAGATGAGCGATGTCCTCAAATCCAAGGCTTATGACGACTCACAGTCGCCATTGTCCCTGGCTCTCGGGCACGATATCTCAGGAGAACCTGTGGTCGAGGATCTCGCCAGGATGCCTCACCTGCTGGTGGCTGGCACCACCGGATCCGGCAAGTCCGTCGGGCTCAATGCCATGATCCTGTCAATCCTGTTCAAGGCCTCTCCTGAAGATGTGCGTTTGATCATGGTCGACCCCAAGATGCTGGAACTCGCGGTCTACGAGGGTATTCCTCACCTGCTGACACCTGTTGTTACCGATATGAAGGACGCTGCGAATGCACTCAGGTGGTGCGTCGCTGAGATGGAACGCCGGTATCGCCTGATGGCTGCCATGGGTGTTCGTAACGTCGGAGGGTTTAACCGGAAGGTCAGGGATGCGAAGAAGGCCGGTGAACCGCTGCTGGATCCGCTCTGGCAGCCGGACCCTTTATTGGATGAGGCAGACCAGGAGGTACCGGAACTCGAAACACTACCGTTTATTGTGGTCATCATTGATGAGTTTGCCGATATGATGATGATTGTCGGTAAAAAGGTAGAAGAACTGATTGCCCGAATCGCCCAGAAGGCGCGAGCCGCTGGTATTCACCTGATTCTTGCAACCCAGCGACCTTCGGTCGATGTCATTACCGGCCTGATCAAGGCTAATGTCCCGACACGAATTGCGTTCCAGGTATCCTCGAAGGTCGATTCGAGAACCATCCTGGACCAGGGTGGCGCGGAACAGCTGCTGGGGCATGGTGACATGCTTTACCTGCCAGCCGGCAAACCATTACCTATCCGGGTCCATGGAGCTTTTGTTGACGATGATGAGGTTCACCGTGTCGTTGAAAGCTGGAAGGAACTGGGCGAACCCAATTACCTGGATTCGATCCTTCATGGGGCGTCCGAAACAGAAATGTTGCCTGGCTCCGCCGGAGCGGGTGGCGATGCTGATTCTGAGGAAGAAGCCGATCCTCTGTATGACGAGGCTGTCGCTTTTGTTACAGAATCCCGGAGGGCATCAATATCAGCAGTCCAGCGAAAACTCAGGATCGGCTACAACCGTGCTGCACGGATGATCGAAACCATGGAAGCGGCAGGTGTGGTCAGTGAAATGAACAGCAATGGTTCCCGGGAAGTCCTCGCCAATGCACCGCCGGAATAAGATTCTGTCCGGATGGCTGATCGGGCTACTTTCCATCTTTTCCCCGGCACTGGCAGAGGAAGAACGCTCACCCGCTGATCGCCTGGTCACTCTGCTGGACAACATTACATCCATGAAGGCCAGCTTCCAGCAATCTTCCCGAACGCAGGAAGCACAATCCGGAACGGTCTGGTTGCAGAAACCCAACCGGTTCCGGCTGGAAACCGCGGCGCCGCTCAGCCAGACCATCGTGTCTGATGGGGAGTCGTTATGGACCTATGATCGTGACCTTGAACAGGTTGTCATCAGCTCAATAAGTCATCGTGTAGAAGAGCTGCCAATCCTTCTGCTGGCCGGTGATGCTGCCAACCTCGTGGATGATTACCGGGTCGACTACTTTGAAGACGAAGTGCAGCAATTTTTCCTGCTGCAGCCTCTGAAGTCCGAAGGCATCCTGGACAGGCTGAGTATTACCTTTGAAGATGGTTCACCCGTTTCCGTGGGTGTAGACACCTCCACCCATGAACGAACCGTCATTAACCTGGAGTTACAGCCTGATCCGGACATCGCAGACGAAACGTTCACGTTTACTATCCCGGACGAAATCGATGTCATCGATGACCGGTTGGAATAATGCCCCCCGGACTGCTCAATAATCCAGGGGGCTACCAACCTCTCGCTTCAAGAATGCGACCGGAGGCGCTCGATCAGTACATCGGGCAGTCGCACCTGCTGTCACCAGGCAAACCGCTTCGCGAAGCCATTGACTCATCTCAGCTGCATTCAATGATTCTCTGGGGTCCGCCAGGTGTTGGCAAAACAACGATAGCGCGGCTGATTTCACGCGTTTCTGACGTTGAGTTCCAGTCAATTTCTGCAGTGCTTTCCGGCGTGAAGGACATTCGCCAGGCGATCGATATCGCAAAGCAGCACAAGCTGACCTCCGGGCGAAAAACACTCTTGTTTGTCGACGAGGTGCACCGGTTCAACAAGTCGCAGCAGGACGCTTTCCTGCCGCATGTCGAAGACGGAACGATCATCTTCGTTGGCGCAACCACCGAGAACCCGTCTTTTGAACTGAACAACGCGCTTTTGTCGCGCGCTCGCATCTACAAGCTGGAATCGCTGACAGAAAAGCAATTGGCTCAGGTCCTTCGACAGGCACTTGATTCCGACCTGGAGCTGCAACAGAAACAGCTTCGGGTCACCCCTGAGGTCCTCTCGACAATCGCAAAGGCAGCGGATGGTGATGCAAGACGTGCATTGAACATCCTTGAAGTTGCGTCCGACATGGCAGACGGTGAAATCAATGATGAACTGATCGGCCAGGTATTCGGCGATGAAATGCGGCGGTTCGACAAAGGCGGAGATATTTTCTACGAACAGATATCAGCTTTGCACAAGGCCGTCCGTGGTTCAGACCCGGATGCGTCACTGTACTGGTTCGTGCGCATGATCGACGGTGGATGTGACCCGATCTATATCGCCAGGAGAGTTGTACGTATGGCGAGCGAAGATATTGGCAACGCCGATCCACGAGCCCTGGAGATTGCCCTGAATGCCTGGTCAGTTCAGGAACGACTTGGATCTCCGGAAGGAGAACTGGCGATAGCCCAGGCGGTTGCGTACCTGGCCGTTGCAGCAAAAAGCAATGCGGTCTACAGCGCGTTGGGTGAGATCAAGCAGGTCATTTCCGAGACCGGAAGCCTGGAAGTTCCCATGCATATCCGCAACGCACCCACCAGGCTAATGGCAGGTATGGGTTATGGCGAGGACTATCGCTATGCCCACAGCTTCGAAGATGCGTTTGTGCCCGGAGAGTCTTACGTTCCGGAAGAACTTGCTAACCGGCAGTTTTATCAACCCGTCAATCGCGGCCTTGAAACGAAGATCCAGGAGAAGCTGGCCTATCTCCGGCAGCTCAACGAAAACAGTGATTTCCAGAGGTATCCATCCGCTACGACCAGGAAAGAGGAGGGCTGACTGTGGGTACACTCATCGCGATCGCGATCGGGGGCGCAATAGGTTCACTTGCGAGGTATGGCCTTACCCTCTGGTCCGAGCAGGCTCTGGGCACCGAATTTCCTTACGGCATATTCATTGCCAATGTCGCGGGCTCATTCGCCATCGGCGTCTGTTTTGTGCTGCTGTTTGAAAAGGCTCTATTGCCGGAGGTGTGGCGGTCACTCCTGATGGTTGGGTTTCTCGGTGCGTTTACTACTTTTTCCACATTTTCAGTGCAAGCCGTTGGTCTCCTGCAGGATGGCAGGCTGATGTCTGCTGCGTTCTACGTGTTTGGTTCGGTTTTCCTGAGTATTATCGGTGCCTGGGCAGGCATGGCCGCAACACGCCAGATCACCGGCTAATTCTGGTAAGATTGCGCCCCTTTGAAACACCACTGAAAAACCCTTTAGAAAAGAACGACTAGCATGCTGGACCCGAAACTGATCAGACAGGACCTTGAAAATACAGCGGAGCGACTGCTGCGCAAAGGCTTTACCCTGGACGTCGCTTCGATTCAGTCACTGGAGGAGCAGCGAAAATCCCTTCAGGTGGAAACCGAGGAACTTCAGGCAGAACGCAACACGCGATCGAAGGCGATCGGCAAAGCCAAGGCACAGGGTGAAGATATCCAGCCACTGCTGGACGCTGTTTCAGATCTTGGCAACCAATTGGATCAACGCAAGGCCATGCTGGATGAAGTCCAGGCTTCGTTGAACGAACTGGTCATGGCAATTCCCAATGTGCCGGACGACTCAGTGCCGGAGGGTACGTCAGAGGACGACAATGTTGAGGTGCGCCGCTGGGGTGATATCCCGGAGTTTGATTTCGAACCCAGGGATCATGTCGACCTGACGCATGATTCCGGCAAGATGAATTTCGAGGTAGCAACCAAGATCACGGGATCACGCTTCGTCACCATGCGGGGAGAGATGGCTCGCCTGCATCGTGCTCTTGCCCAGTTCATGCTCGATGTTCATACCAGGGAACATGGTTACGAAGAAATTTATGTGCCGTTTATCGTGAACCGCGACTCATTGCTGGGTACTGGGCAGTTACCAAAGTTCGAAGAAGATCAGTTCAGATTACATGACGACCGGGATTTTTTCCTGATTCCAACAGCGGAAGTACCTGTCACGAACATCGCGCGTGATGAAATTCTCGATGCCGAAGAAGTACCAACCAGACTTGTTTGTCACACCCCGTGTTTCAGGCGTGAAGCTGGCAGCTACGGCAAGGACACGCGTGGCATGATCAGGCAGCACCAGTTTGAAAAAGTGGAGCTGGTGATGATGGTAAAACCAGGTGATTCCTGGGATGCGCTGGATATGCTGACCGGGCACGCCGAGGCTATCCTGCAGAAACTCGATCTGCCTTACCGGGTGGTGAACCTGTGCGGGGGCGATCTTGGGTTTTCTGCCGCAAAAACCTACGACCTGGAAGTCTGGCTGCCAGGCCAGGGAAAATACCGGGAGATTTCTTCCTGCAGCAATTTCCTGGATTTCCAGGCAAGACGAATGCAAGCCAGGTGGCGAAATCCGGAAACCGGAAAGCCGGAGTTGCTGCACACACTAAATGGGTCGGGGCTGGCGGTGGGCCGAACGCTGGTGGCCGTGCTGGAGAACTACCAGCAGGCAGACGGTTCTATTCGGATACCCCAGGCGCTGCAGTCCTTCATGGGTGGTGATACCACCATCACGCTCTAGTTTCGCCATGCGTTACCTGCCATTGCACATTGACTTGAAGGGTCGCCGTGTACTGGTGGTGGGTGGCGGTGAAATCGCCACCCGCAAGGTCACGCTGCTGCTAAAAGCACATGCGAAAATCCTTCTGGTAGCACCCAGCATCGAAGAGCGACTCAAGGAAACACTGGCAGACCATGACGTTCTCGAAGACCGTTACGATCCATCTCAACTTGAAGGGGTCGTGCTCGCCGTTGCAGCAACAAGTGATGATGCTGTCAATCGCCAGGTTTCGGAAGATGCGCAGGCGAGAAACATTCTTGTAAACGTCGTCGACGCACCTGATCTCTGCACCGTGACATTCCCCGCGATTATCGATCGTTCGCCCCTGGTGGTGTCGGTGGGTTCCGCCGGTGGCGCTCCCGTGCTGACCCGACATGTCAGGGAACTCATCGAGCAGATGTTGCCGGAACGTATTTCCAGACTGGCTGGCTTCTTTGCCCAGACACGAGATCGACTCAAAGAGACTCTGCCCGATATTGATGCCCGCAGACGGCATACGGAAGATTTTCTGCAGACGCCCGGGGCCGAGGCCGCCATGAATGGTGACAACAGGACGGCGGAACGGTTTCTGTTCGATACCAGCCATACCAACAAGGTGGGTGAGGTTTATCTTGTGGGTGCCGGTCCTGGTGATCCTGATCTTTTGACCTTACGAGCCCTGCAGCTGATGCAGAAATCTGAAGTTGTGCTTTATGACAACCTGGTGTCAGCCCGCGTTCTGGATCGAGTGAGACGGGATGCGGATATGGAGTTCGTCGGCAAGCGCAGTGGCTACAAGTCTACCAGTCAGGAAGACATTAACGACCTGCTTGTCAGGCTCGCCAGCAATGGCAAACGCGTGCTGCGACTAAAGGGTGGAGACCCGTTTATCTTTGGTCGGGGAGGTGAAGAGATACAAAAGCTGATTGATGGCAATATCCCTTTCCAGGTTGTGCCGGGTATTACTGCAGCATCGGGCTGTGCCACCTATGCCGGTATCCCATTGACCCACCGCGAGCTCTCACAGAGCGTGAGGTTCGTCACGGGCCACCCCAAAGATGGCAAGGTTGACCTGCCATGGAAAGAGTTTGTGCACCCAATGGAGACCGTGGTTTTCTACATGGGCCTGGGTGGGCTTGCGACTATCTGTGCTCAGCTGATTAAAGCCGGCCGCGACGCGTCGACACCTATTGCAATCGTGTCTAAAGGAACCACGCCTGAACAACAGGTTTTGAAGGGTACACTGGAATCCATGCCCGGCCTGGTCGCCCGGACGCAGATACAAACGCCGACGCTGATTATCGTTGGAGACGTGGTGAACTTCTCGAAATTGGCGGCCAGGTAATGCCGTCAGTCACAGTTCGGCGGTTTTGGTAAACCGGCAACCCGTGCAATCACCCTGGCCGGCTTGCCGGTAAACAGTGTCATCAGGTGAATGCTTGTGCCTTTTTCGATGCCATACGCTTCACCAACACGCTTCACCAGTACGCGATTCTGTGGAAACAGCCGATAGGAGTTGTAGTAGTCCTGTACCAGGCGAATGATCTCCCAGTGATCTTCCGACAGTGTAATGTCATCCAGCCTGGCCAGTTCAACAGCAACGTCTTCAGACCAGTCTTCCAGGTTGCGCAGGAAGCCTTCTTTGTCCGTTTCAGGAAGTTCTGTACTTGCAGACATGTCAGAACCAGCTGCAGATCTTGTCCGCGCTGGCACACATAGCGACGAAGGCAGCGTAGTCGATTCTTTGTATCTCTTTTGCCGTATCTCCAAGGCCCCGGGCGCTCATGTCACTGCCTATGACTGAAACCTGACCGGGTATCTCATGACCCGCCAGGTAAGCGCCTTCTTCAATCAACACAACGAGATCGTCGTCCCGAATCAGGTGTTCGCAAAGCGTGAGGGCAGCCGGTTTGTTTATCGTATGAAGGATCATCTGAAGTTGAGTACCTTGTCAGCACTTTCAAGCCAGTCACGACAGCTGCTGTCATCCAGTAGATCAACATCTATTGCAAGCTGGGATGAGGCTATGCCCCGATCCTCAAGATCGGATTGCCGGCATGCAATACTGGTAACACCGTACTCTTTAAGCGCAGCGAATCCCTGGGTGTAGTTTTTCCTGCCGATCTGTTCAGCGTCCTGTTGTTTAATTAGCTGGGTCACACCATCGCCAATAAGTAGCAGCCTGCAATCTGTAAACGCTGAACCCATGAGCAGGGCATCGAGGCCTTCCTGGGCATTCAGGCTGGTATGTGGCGCGCCGCTGAAGATAAATAGTATGGAAGACATTCAGGCTCCGAAAGTCACTACGCGGTCGGCATTGATAGTGGCATCAACCAGTTGCCCGAGGCCTGATATGACAAATCCTGGCGCAATCGTGGCTGACGTCTTCTCATACCGGGCAGCTTCCGTTTCATCCAGGATACCCCGACGCAGGCAGGATGCGATACAGGCTACCAGTTCAATGTCATGTTCCTCGGCAAACGCCTGCCAGGCTGCGCCAATATCCAGTTCGTCCTGCGGTGGTGCGGTCAAGTGATTCGCCACCAGCACACCATCGTGGTAGAAAAACACGCGCAGGATTTCATGCCCACCATCGACAACAGCCTGGGCAAATGAAAGCGCAGAGTGGCAGCTCTGGGATGCGTAGGGATTGCCTTGTACGACGATGGCGAATTTCACAAAAGTTAACTGTCAGAAACAAAAAAGCCCTGGCATGGTAACCACGCCAGGGCTGGTTTGCACGTTTACCCTGCCAACCGTTACTCGTCGCCGAGCGCACCGAGCAGGTGGAGCAGGCTGGTAAACAGGTTGTAGATGCTCACGTAAAGCGAGACCGTCGCCATGATGTAGTTGGTCTCACCACCGTTAATAATCCGGCTAGTGTCGTACAGGATGAAACCTGACATCAGCAGCACGATGGCTGATGAGATAGCCAGGTGTGCGCCGGAAACATAGTAGCCGAAGAAGCTGGCGCCCCAGAGGAGCAGGGCGGCACCAATGACTACCATCAGGCCTGTGAACAGGAACCCACCCATGAAAGAAAAATCTTTCTTGGTGACCAGGACGTAGCCGGACAGCGAAAAGAAAATCAAACCGGTCAGACCCATGGCCTGCATGACGATGCCGCTGCCATTCGCTGTCTGTATGTATATGTTAATAATTGGCCCGATGGTAAATCCCATGAAACCAGTTAATGCGAAGGTCCAGAAAAGGCCCCAGACGCTGTTTTGTGTTTTGTGAACGGCAAAGAACAGACCGATGAAGCCAACCAATGACAGGATGCCAAGGTAAGGGGCGTTCATCATGATTGAAACGCCGGCCATGAATGCACTGAAGAGCAGTGTCATGGACAGCAGCATGTAAGTGTTACGCAGCACCTTGTTGGTGGCCGTAACCGCCGTTTCGTGGTGTGTTGCGATTTGTGTCTCAGCCATCGAATTTATCTCCTGATTTTGGCAATGCGACTAGAATTCAAAATTGTACGGGAGTGCCATCAAAAGGCAAGGAAATCCGCCTGTACAGTAATTCTCAAGCCCTTATAAAACAAAGGGTTGTGCACTGTTGGACAGCAGTTGTGGGGAAAGTTCCCACTGCCTTAAGTGTGAAATATGTTGTACATTGCATGCGTGGAGCTTTTGGTTGGGGGACCGTTTTGCACAGGATTCTACTCCTGGTGGTGCTGTTGTTGCCGGGTACATTCGTTCAGGGTGACGAAGAAGAGCTACATATCAGCGTCGCCAAAATCACTGGCTACGGCGTGTTTGAAGCTTCGAGTTCACGCCGGCACAGTGGGTACTCCAAGAGGACACTGGCTGTGGATACGGTCTCCGGCATTCGGTTCGTCCAGCAGACCACCGATATTCCTGGAAAGGTGGGTACCAACTTTGGCTTCCAGTACAGCCTGAACTCAACACCAAAAGGCCAGAAGGTTGCCATTCGTTCAATCATTCGCTTCCCCGAACCAGGCCTGGTGCATCCATCAACCGAGCGCGTCTACCGTGAGTCGGTTGAAAGCAAATACATTCGTATCGGTGAGCCCAGTCTGCACGGCTATGGTTTCGATGAAGCCTGGGAGATCGTGCCCGGCGACTGGAGTTTCGAAATCTGGCACGGCGATGCACGACTGATTCGAAAAACTTTCCGGGTGGTCTCCGGGGACAGGCCTTGAGTCATTGATGCCTATCTGTGAATCGCGTATATTTCGCACCTTCTTCGGAGGGGTGGCAGAGTGGTCGAATGCACCGGTCTTGAAAACCGGCATGTCGAGAGGCATCGTGGGTTCAAATCCCACCCCCTCCGCCAGCTTCTTCCTCGCTGCTCCAGATCATCGCCCGATGATCAAACCCGTGGGTTACTGTTGGCTTGATGATGTCGAAGTAGGGCGACAGGTCAAAATCCCTGGGTACAAACACCGAGTAATGCCTTACCTGTGAGATGATGTCACCTTCTTCTGACCACCACTGTGTCGGCATGATCGGGTAACGCACGCTCTGGAAAGCGCGCGCAATCAGTGCAGAGCAAATCAGTTTTTCCGTGGGATCGCCGCTGCCAAGTGTCAGCATTTGACGACGGTATCTCACAGGCACCGGGGGTGTCGGAATCAGGTACCGGGCAAGGTCAACCAGGTTTTTGACATCATAGCTGACGCCAATGTGCTGTATCGCGAAATCCAGCACCTGCTGAATTTCTTCCTCACTAAGACCAATTGGCCGACAGATGCGGGCATTGAAGTTCTCATACTTGGAAAATGATTGGATACCTACACCATTTTTTACATCCGCCTCGATCACCTCACCCGGTTCGCTGTTGATAACCAGTGCAGAGTGCGACCAGGTGGACTGGGTCAGGTACTTGATGGCTGTGCTGATACGTGAACGACCCTCAACCAGCAGGATGTCACCTGGTTTGACCTCTGCTTGCCAACTGTACCCCAGCCCCCTGACGGCATCGGGTTGATCGACCTCCTTGGTCAGGTAACCGACCAGGGTGCTTGTCAGCCATTGCTTAAACAAACCATGCCCCCCAAAAAGTGTCTACTTGGCTGTGACTCTCAAAATCCGACCTTCATCAGTCAACAGGTAGACCTGACCCTCAGGACCGACCCGAACATCACGTATGCGCTGGTCGATTTCGGAAAACAGGGGCATCTCGTTCACGACCTCACCCTTGTCCATTTCCAGCAGACGGACCTCCTTGTCGACAAGCGCACCGACCAGCAGATCTCCTTGCCATTCAGGAAACATCTCGCCACGGTAAACCGCGAGCCCGGAAGGAGCGACGCTGGGTACCCAATAGTGCAATGGATCAGTCACACCCGGGTACTGCTTTAACGGAGAGACGTAGGCCCCTGTGTAATTGTCACCATAAGTCACAGCCGGCCAACCGTAATTTGCGCCGGCAGAAATCAGGTTGACCTCATCGCCACCCTTGGGCCCATGTTCATGCAGGTAGACGTCTCCGGTCTCGGAATCGATCGCCAGACCCTGTGGATTGCGATGGCCATACGAGAAAACCAGTGGGTCTCCGTCTTCGCCTGAGAAAGGATTTCCTTCAGGTGTCGAGCCGTCATCGTTGATGCGGATGACCTTGCCCAGGTGACTGGACTTATCCAGCGGTGCCTCGCGGTACTGGAAGCCGTCGCCAGTAGTTACCATCAGTGTGCCGTCCGGCAGGAAAAGCATCTTGCCGCCATAGTGAAGGGGAGTGTCCTTGGTGGGCGAAGCCGTGAAAATGACCTCTGCATCGACGAATCCGGACTCTGCAAGTATTGCACGTGTAATCGTCGTACCATTTGCTTCCGGGGTGCCACCCGCGTAGGCAAGGTAGACAGTATCGTTCTCCCCGAAATCGGGATGGAGGACGATGTCAAAGTAACCGCCCTGGCCAGCGAAATACGTGGCGGGTGTCCCTTCCAAAGGCTCGCCCTTTTCACCATCCGGAGAAAGTCGATAAATCTCTCCTGGTCGAGTGGTTACCAGGTAACCACCGTCCGGCAGGAAATCGATCGACCAGGGCAGTTCGAAGCCCTCCGCGACGGTCTCGATCTGGTAGTCTGCTGCATTGACAACACCAGCCATGAACAATGAGGTGAATAGGGAGAAAAGTTTTTTCATGATTCGACTTAAGCTTAAGGTATATAGATTCTATTATACGGCTAAGCAGAATATGAGATACGACCCGTTATGAAGGTAATTGCAGGATTCATCGCCGCCGTGGTGGCAGCCTATATATTTGGTGCTGCGTTCGTCAGCCAGGGAAACATCGCAACGGTAGTGAGTCTCGGCTACGAAGTAACCTTCGCGCAGAGAATCGACGCCCTGATTCACGACGTGACCCATATGTACGACGTTTATCTGCCGCTGGTTGCCATCGGTCTGGCGATTGGCCTCAGTGTTGCGGCAGCCATTATCCGCTTTGTCCCGCACCTCAGGATGGTTGGTTACGTTTCCGCCGGGTTCGTCGGCATGATTGCGCTTCATGTGCTCGCCAAGGCTGCGCTCGGTGTATCCGGTATCGCTCCGACCCGCGAAATCACCGGGCTGCTTGCGCAGGGAATCGCAGGAGGAATAGGTGGTTTCGTCTTCCACTGGGTGACTGTGAAACGGGAAGCCGTGGCTGATGCCTCCAGCGCTCCTGTATAGCTTCTGATTGGAAACACTTTTCGCTCTGGGTTGCCTCTGTGCCGGCGTTTACTTCTGGTATGACTCAAACCAGGCCAAGGCCATGGCACTTTTTTTTGCCCGGCGTGAGTGCAGTAAGGAGGGCGTGCAACTCCTCGACCAGACCGTGCAGCAGATCCGGCTGTCAGCCAGCCGCGATCACAACGACGGCTGGCGGTTATGGCGGGAATACCGGTTTGACTACTCCATTGATGGTGTAAACCGTTACCAGGGTCGCCTTGTCCTGCTGGGCAATCGCCTGCTGAGATCAGCCCTTGAAACATCCAAGCCTGTTATTCATTAGCCTCTGCCTGCTCGCAGGGTGCAGCAGTGTTCCTCCCTGTGAACCGCCACGAGACATTCAGCCGGTCGTCAGCGAGTTGCATCTGTCGATGCTAGACGATGTGCCGTTTGCCAACCGGCAACGGGAAGCAAGGGCGCTGCGGCTGCTTGAGGCGGTGGGCTGCGATCGTCTTGAACGGCAGTTTGTATCAGAGCAGTACGGCCATAATCTCATCTGCGAGATCAACGGCCAGCGTGAGTCCCCTATCCTGGTGGGCGCTCATCACGACAAATATGGGGTCTCGAATGGCATCGCGGATAACTGGACTGGCGTGGCATCCATTGTATCACTTGCTCATTACTTCATGCTGAACAACCCCGGCCACACGATGCGCTTTGTCCTGTTTTCCAGGTAAGAGAAAGACCTTCGGGGCGCCCGGGTCTATGTCGAACAAGAATTACTGCCGGTAACCATGATCAACCTGGACACCCTCGGTACAGCACCACTGAAGGTAGAATCCAAAAGCGCCCCCGGTCTACAGTGCATCGCGCGCGGTGCCGCTACCAGCCTGGGTGTGAGTCTGCAGGAAACTTACCTCAGGGACATTACCGGTGACTGGCAGCCATTTCGTGAAAATGGCGCAAATGTGCTGGCTTTCCATGCCCTGAATGAAGCTTTATTGGTGAGCCTGCATGGTCCTGCAGATAACCGGGAACTTGTCGATGAAGAGTTGTTGCAGGAAGCCTACGTGACGATTCTGAATGCCATTATCGAGATCGATCGGCTCTGAAGGAGGAGGTTACGCTTCGCGCGGCTGCAGCTGCTCGAAATTCTCAAGCCACCGCTCAAGGTCGGTGTCGTCAGTAGGAACCAGCAGGATGCCCATGTAAACCGCTTCTTCCTTGGGCCTCACCCAGCGGACCTGGCCCCGCAACGTGTACATGGCGAAGGGTTCACCGACGCCGATATTAATGTTGACCAAAGTGCCTGCCGTCAGTTCTGAGTTGGTTGAAAACTGCAGGCCGTGGGCAGAGAAATCAATGGCCTCACACTCAAGCGACATGCCCACCATCTCGGGTTCGGTTTCTGATTCGTGAACGTGGACGAAAAAACGAACGTTATAGTCGATTCTCGTTTCTTTTCTCTGCTCCATGGATGAAATCTTCCTTGATTCGGACCATCAGGCCCGGTGTGCTACTAAACCGGTACTACAATTTTAGTACTAACCGGGATCGATCAGGCTCCGATATGTCTTCAGATGCTTGAGCGCTTCAGCGTGTTCACCCACGAGTTCGTATAACCTGGACAGGTTGTAGTGAGCATCAGCCAGGTTGGTTGCTCGCTTGTAAGCCGCTATCGCATCCTGCACACGGCCCATGTCTTCAAACAGTGTTCCCATGTTAAACGCGGCGAGCACATTGTCCGGTTCTGCATCCAGTGCCTGGTTGTAATGACCTTCCGCGGCCTCGTATTCACCTGCTTCCTGAAGTAATCGACCAAGGTTAACGTGGGCATCTGAATGATAGGGGTCCAGTTCCAGGGCCCGGAGGTAGGCAGCCGGTGCATCTTCGGGAGACACGGCCTCGAGATCGACACCCAGGTCAAACCAGTCGTCCGATGACAGCTGATCGCTGCCTTCCGCTTCTTCTGCCGCCTGGCGTGCCAGCGGAGCCACGGTGCCGGCCAGGTCTGCCACCGCGAAATTAAAGTGAATCTGCCCGGAATCAGGATCGTACACCTGGTCTTCCTCCCGGATCACAACCTTGCCGCCATCGCCGGATATTCGCAGGGATGTCAGCGGCCGATTGGAAGGCAGGCGGGTTTTTAGCTTGAACAGGGCATTGTTAATCTGGGCACGGCGAACACCCGCATCCATCAGCTCTTTCGCTGTTCGCAGGACAATAATGTCCTGGAAGTCGAAGCGATACCGGTTGCCTTCGGTTCTGCTTGGTTCGAGGATGCCTGCCCGGGCAATTTCCCGGATGGTTTCCGGCGAAATTTCCAGCAGTTCCGCCACATCACGCGTGGAGTAACCCTTCATTGGTCCAGTGCCTACCTCTTACTATTTGCTGGACTTTTTTGATGCTCGAGCTTTTTTGGCAGGGGCTTTTTACGCGGGTTTCTTCTACGCGGCTTCCTGCGCGACCAGGATCTCTTCGCCATTTACCTTCTGCTCGATCACCCTGAGCATATGGTGTCTGACTTCATCTGTATAGTTCCCAGGCTCAAATTTTTCGGCGGACACCAGGTTAATCAGCTGAATGGCAGGCTTCAATTCAGCGCCGTCGATTGCGGCATCGGTAGCACGAGTTTGACGAGTATGAACACCATAGGGGGGAAGATGACCCAGGATCCGATCTCTCTTGTCGCCATTTCAGATCTCCGCCTGAATTAGACCGCCAAATTTATCTAATAAGTGTTTATAAACATCGGGATAGAGCGCTTATTTCGAAACATTCTAACAACTTGTTTGTGTAGGCGACGTCCATGCACCTGTACGCCGGAGCCTATATAATGCGCCGCTTCGAACGAATTGAGCCCTGAGACTAGAGGACACTATGGGAAGTTTTAACTGGCAAGACCCTTTCCAACTGGACGATCAGCTATCCGAGGATGAGCGATTGATCCGGGATTCAGCGAGGGCCTATGCCCAGGATAGACTGCTGAGCCGGGTACAGCAGGCCTACCGGGATGAGCATTTTCACCGGGAAATCATGAATGAGATGGGCGAGTTGGGGCTGCTGGGTCCAACCTTGCCGGAAAAATACGGCTGCTCCAACGTCAATTACGTGTCTTATGGCCTGGTTGCCCGTGAGGTAGAGCGGGTCGATTCCGGTTACCGCTCGGCGATGAGCGTGCAATCTTCACTGGTCATGCACCCGATCTACACCTACGGCACGGAGGAGCAACGCGAAAAGTACCTGCCGAAGCTCGCGACAGGCGAGTGGGTGGGCTGTTTCGGCCTGACTGAGCCGGACCATGGTTCTGACCCCGGCAGCATGATTACCCGTGCCGAGAAGACAGACGGCGGGTATCTGCTTAATGGTGCCAAGATGTGGATTACCAATTCACCGATTGCTGATCTGGCGGTGGTGTGGGCCAAGCTGGACGGCGTGATTCGCGGCTTTGTCGTGGAACGCGGTACACCGGGTTTCGAGACACCGAAGATTGAGGGCAAGTTCAGTCTGCGCGCCTCAGTCACGGGTGAAATCGTATTGAGTGACTGTGAAATTCCCGAAGAAAACCTGCTGCCCAATGTTAAAGGCCTGGGCGGACCATTCGGCTGCCTGAACAAGGCCCGGTACGGCATTGCCTGGGGCGCGATGGGCGCTGCTGAGTTTTGCTGGCAGGCGGCATTGAACTACACCCTCGAACGCAAGCAATTTGGCCGGGCCCTGGCCGCCAACCAGTTGATCCAGAAGAAACTGGCAGACATGCAGACAGAAATCGCTCTTGGCCTGCAGGGAGCACTCAGGATCGGCCGCATGATGGATGACGATGATTGCCCGGTGGAAAACATTTCATTGATGAAGCGCAACAATTGCGGCAAGGCACTGGACATTGCCCGCATGTCCCGCGACATGCATGGTGGCAACGGTATTTCTGATGAGTATCACGTAATTCGCCACGTCATGAATCTTGAGACCGTAAACACCTACGAGGGTACGCATGACATTCATGCACTGATCCTCGGCCGCGCACAGACTGGCCTGCAGGCGTTTACCGGCGGGTAGGTTTTTTCGCACGCCACGTGCATGATTTATCGGTCACGGAAAGCCGGATATTGCCGGCTTTCAATCGAAACCGCCCGGGTTTATCTTGTTCTTCAGTTAACAAAAATAGATCAGGCAGGGACTGCGGGAGATAAACGTGATCAGAATCATCGTGGTGGACGACCACCAGCTGGCACGCATCGGTACCCGCCGACTGCTGGAAGACATACCGGGCATTGAGATTGTCGGAGATGCGGGCAGCGGGGAAGAAGCGGTGGAACTTGTTCGTCAGCACAAACCTGATGTGGTTCTTATGGATATCCAGATGCCGGGTATAGGTGGTCTTGAAGCCACAAGGCGCTGCCTCAGGGCACACCCTGATGTGAAGGTGCTTGCGGTCACCATCTATGAAGATGAACCCTATCCATCAAAACTGCTGAATGTTGGTGCATCGGGATACCTGACGAAGAAGGCCGATGTGGACGAAATGTTGCTGGCAATTCGAAAGGTTTACTCCGGCCAGCGATACATCAGTGCCGAAATTGCCCAGCAACTGGCATTGCGCCCATTCTCTGAGGAAGAGAGTTCACCTTTCGATCAACTCTCATCCCGTGAAATGCAAATTACGCTGATGGTCATCATGGGGCACAAGGTCCAGGAAATTTCCGAGAAACTGTTGCTCAGCCCCAAGACGGTGAACAGTTATCGTTACCGGGTATTTGAAAAACTCGGCCTCAAAAACGACGTCGGGTTGACCAAGCTCGCCATCAAACACGGCATCATTGATGCCGAGGTTGCGGCCTGACGCTCACGGCAAACGCACATGTTGTAAAATTTCGGGGTGAATCCCGAAAGTTACCCTTCAGAAAACTGCCGCCGTTGCCGCAGACTGGTGAATCAGCTCAAGCGTCTCTCGGAAAAACACCCCGACTACTGGAACAAACCTGTACCCGCCCATGGCCGCGATGACGCTCGCCTGCTGATTGTCGGGCTCGCGCCCGGTCTGCATGGCGCCAATAAAACCGGGATTCCCTTCGTTGGTGATGCCTCCGGCAATCTCCTGCATGACGTACTGGACGCCCTTAATCTCACCGAACGGGTCAGGATAACCAATGCCGTGAAATGCCTGCCGGTCAAGAACCTGCCATCAGCGCGCGAGGTCAATAACTGTTCCCGTTACCTCGTCGATGAGCTCAACGCACATCGGTTGCTGCCGCAGGCAACTCTTCTCGTTCTTGGTGGCGTGGCACATAAGGCGGTAATCAAAGTCCTGGATGCACGCCAGGCAGATTTTCCTTTCAGTCACGGCGCCGTTCATCAACTGAGTGACCTGAAGATTGTCGATTCCTATCACTGCAGCCGTTACAACACCCAGACTGGTCGCCTCACTCGAGAGATGTTTTTGGATACAGTTCGTCTCGCCGGTAACATGGCCTATCAATGACGGAGTTCGATACCAAATCTTTCCTGAAAACCCTGCCAACCAGGCCGGGGGTTTATCGCATGTACGACGCTGAAGAGGCGATCCTGTATGTCGGCAAAGCCAAAAACCTGAAAAACCGGGTATCCAGCTATTTCAGGACCACGGCACTGGACTCCAAAACCATGGCCCTGGTCAGCCACATAAGGAACGTGGAATTCACGGTGACTGGCAGTGAAACCGAAGCGCTGCTGCTGGAACAGTCCCTTATCAAGGAATACAAGCCGCCCTATAACATTGTCTTCAGGGACGACAAATCCTACCCCTATATTTTTCTCTCGTCTGAAGACAAGTACCCGCGACTGGCGTTTCATCGCGGCGCCCAGAAGAGAAAGGGGCGCTACTTCGGTCCTTTTCCCTCTGCATACAGTGTTCGTGACTCACTGAACATCCTGCAGAAGGTGTTCCAGGTCCGGCAGTGTGAGGACACTTTTTTCAAGAACCGGACCAGGCCCTGCCTGCAGTACCAGATCAAGCGCTGTTCCGGTCCTTGCTGTGATCTCGTGACGCCGGAAGACTATGCGGACGACGTTGCCCACGCCATCATGTTTCTCGAAGGCAAGAGCAACGCCGTGATGCAGGACTATGCCGACAAGATGGAGGAAGCATCCGGCAACCTGGAGTTTGAACGGGCTGCTCACTACCGAGACCAGTTAACACACCTGAGAAAGATCCAGGAACAGCAGTACGTGGTGGGCAACCAGGGTGACATTGATGTCATGGCAGCTGTTATCAAACCCGCTGGTGTCTGTGTGCTGGTGATGTTTATACGCGGGGGCAGGCTGCTCGGCAACAAAACATATTTTCCAAAAACCCGCCTTGATGAAGACGAATCGGGTGTCCTTGCGGCATTCCTGCCCCAGTTTTATCTCGGCGGTGCCGGGGGCAGGGAAACACCTCCCGAGGTCGTTATCAACGCTCGTATCGAAGACAAGCTGCTGCTGGAAAATGCGCTGACGGAAAAAGCAGGGCGCAAGGTGCTGATTTCCGACAACGTTCGTTCACAGCGAAAGCGCTGGGTTGATCTGGCCGTGACCAATGCCGAACAGAGCCTTGGATCACATCTTGCTAACAGGAATAACCTGGAGCAGCGCTTCCAGTCTCTGCAGGAGGCCCTGTCGCTCGATGAGATGCCATCGCGCCTGGAATGTTTCGATATTTCACACAGTTCCGGTGAGGCGACTGTTGCTTCCTGTGTGGTTTTTGACCAGAACGGCCCACTTAAGTCAGATTACCGGCGTTTTAATATCGAGGGTATTACCCCGGGAGACGATTACGCGGCCATGTCCCAGGCCCTGAATCGCCGATATACGAGGATCAAAAAGGGGGAAGGGCGCGTGCCCGACATCCTGTTTATTGATGGTGGCAAAGGTCAGTTGCATGAGGCAGAAAACATCCTGGAGGAACTCCAGATCGAAGGTGTCACCCTGGTGGGTGTCGCCAAGGGGCCATCACGAAAAGCAGGGCTTGAATCCATCATAGTTTCAGGAGGGCCGGAGCTGGACCTGCCGCCGGACGATCCGGCACTTCACCTGATCCAGCATATCCGTGATGAAAGTCACCGTTTCGCCATTACCGCGCACAGGAATCGTCGTGGCAAAAAAAGAACAGAATCCGTACTTGAAGGTATTGAGGGCGTGGGGCCAAAACGCAGAAGGGCACTGCTAAGACACTTCGGAGGCACAGCACAGGTCGTCAGCGCCAGTGCTGAAGAGTTGGCAAAAGTCGACGGTATCAGCAGCGTCCTGGCAGAACAGATTTATGCGACGCTGCATAACCACTAGACTAGCGACATGAAGATAAAAGGTATCAGTACTCCCAACATATTGACGAGTCTTCGCATCGCCATGATTCCGGTGCTGGTGATCGTGTTTTACCTCGCACCGATGGAGTGGCGCTACCTGCTATCTGCCATTGTGTTTTCCATTGCATCCATCACGGACTGGCTGGATGGCTACCTCGCCCGAAAATGGGGACAGACAACACCTTTCGGTGCCTTCCTGGATCCTGTAGCGGACAAGCTGATTGTTGCCGTCGCACTGGTGTTGCTGGTGGAAGTGCACGCCAGCGCGATTCTGGCTGTGCCTGCACTGGTCATCGTTGGTCGTGAGATCGTGGTGTCCGCGCTGCGCGAGTGGATGGCACACTACAGTGAGAGGCGGGGCGTCGCTGTTTCGGTATTGGGCAAGATCAAAACGATCTCCCAGATGATCGCCATCATACTACTGCTCGGAGCCGGGCCAGGAAAAAGCGATCCGATGATTGTCGGCTATACGCTGCTATACATTTCTGCGGCGCTAACGCTCTGGTCCATGTATGAATACCTGAAGCTGGCGTGGCCTGATCTTTCATCCGGCATGACTAACGATCCCGATTAGGATCGTCGTCAGGCAGCTTTCCTGAATTCTTTTGGGGTTTTACCTTCCCAGCGTTTAAACGCACGGGAGAAGTTCGATGCATCATTGAATCCAAGGCTGAATGCCACTTCCTTGATCGACAGGTGATCCTGGCAGAGGTATTCCAGCGCCAGCTGATGCCGGGTTTCATCAATGATGTCTTTCACCGACGTATCCTGTTCTTCCAACCGTCGCTGCAACGTGCGGGCACTCATGTGGAGTTCATCGGCAATCATCTGCTTGTCAGGCTAACCGTGAACCAGGTAGCCGGCAACTATCTGGCGTACCTTGTTTGCAATATCCGTGGCATCAAATCGTGCAAGGTAGTCAACGATAACGTCATCCATCGCTGCAGCAATAACGGGGTTTGCACTGCTCAGCTTCCGGTTCAGGTCGGTTGAATTGAAAACCATGGTGTTCTCATCGCAACCGTAGCTGATCTCACAGCGAAAAAAATCTTCCAGCGGTTTCGCATCCATCGGCTCTAGTCTCACCATCTGAACCTGAAGGGGTGTGAGATCTTCGCCATAGGAGCGGCGACACATTTCCAGGATAAATGCGATCGTGGCGTCCGTCGCCGGATGCTCGTAAGGGTCGAGGACGCCGCCAACCAGTTGCCAGGCACCCTGGAGTTTTTCCAGGCGAATATAAACGTTGGTGCTCAGCATGCGATGGTAGCGCTCGAGTCGCTGTAATGCTGCCAGCAGGTTGTGGCTGGATATCCATGCGTGACCCACCGCATGCATCATCCAGGGTTCTATGTAATGAACCACGTCATACACGAGACAGGAACATTTGGTTTCACGGATAGCGATTCGCCATAGCCGGACGATTTCATTTATCGGGTATCGGTAATCCGGGTCAGCACGTTTCGATGGGTCAAGCCCGGCCCGCTGGAATATATCCTCCGCGTCGAACCCCTTGTCCTCAAGGTAATTAAAGGTCGCCTGGGACAGCGTGGCGAGATTGGAGCGGTGATACGACATGAAAAAATCTTAGCACATGACCAGCAGTTGGCCTGTCATGACCACGCTGCGCAACCAGCATCTTTCAAACTCTTTGCATCGACTCTTTTCTTGAACTCATTTTTTAAATAAGGGGAGCAAGAGATCATGAAGGATACACGACGAGAACCATTTAACTGCGCAGATAAGGCTCTTTTAATATTGATGGGCGTTACATCAGCCGCGCTGGTCATCCAGGTAGGAACCTACCTGTTTCTGTGACGAAATTTTTTGGCGAATGTTGGAGCACGGAGCCGGATTCGAACCGGCGTGATACAGATTTGCAATCTGCTGCCTCACCACTCAGCCACCCGTGCTTTTCAGGCGCGCAAGTCTAGCCTAAATCCATACCATTTTCACGAATTAGCGTCGGCAAGCAGGCTGCCCACGATCCGGGAGACAACAGCGCCAGCTTCCTCAGCGTTCAATCGCTGGTCATTCCGGAGCTGGTTCCACATATCGAAAGACAGGGCTGCCTCGAGGCCCTCTATAAGGGGACGATCATCGAGAAGTGATTCCGGCAAAAGTGTCAGCAGCCTTTGTCGCTCTTCCCGTACAATCTCCATATGCCGGTTAAGCAGCACCGTTGACTGGAACTTCAGCGCCTCGGCGGCCACGCGGTAGGGCATGATCACCTCGTAAACCTGCAATCTGCGGTCAACCATGCCAGCGAGGTTCTCGCGCCAGTCGTTGCTGTCTAGACTTGCATCCACAATGGAATCAACTTTCTCGTTGATGGCAACGGACATTTCGGCATACAGGCTTTCCATGTCTTTAAATCGACGAAACACGGTTCGAAGACCTACCTCCGCCCGCTTTGCCACTTCCTCGGCAGTGGGCGCCATCCTGCCTTCGCGAACGAGCTGCAGCATCGCTGATACGATACGACGCTTGCTGTCTTCACTACGCAGCTTCCGGCCGTCGGTGGTAATTTCCTCTACGGTCATGGTCTCACATGTAGATAGTCTGTCCAGATAGTGGCACGATGTATGTCACTTTGACAATGGCTCGCCAGCCAACCAGATGACGACAAATACCGCACCCCTTGAGGAACTGGTTTCGCTACTCGACCTGGAACAGATCGACAGTAACCTGTTTCGCGGACATCACCCGGCAGCCCGCAGGAAACGACTGTTTGGTGGCCAGATTATCGCCCAGGCGCTCATGGCAGCTGCCAGGACCGTTGAAGCGGCGCATCGTCCACATTCTTTACATGCCTACTTCCTGAAAGCAGGGGACTGGCGTATCCCCGCGGTGTTTGAAGTGGATCGCATTCGTGATGGCCGCTCTTTTTCCACGCGGCGCGTTGTGGTGATCCAGAATGGTGAAGCCATCTTCAATATGGATGCATCCTTTCATTGCGAAGAGCCAGGCCTGGAACACCAGTACCGGATGCCCTCAGATTACACGCCACCTGACGAGAGCAGGATGGTGGACGGCCTGAAACAGCGCCCGTTTCTCAGCTTCCGGGAAGACCACAAGGCACTGATGCAACCGGAACCGCAATCCCCGGAACAACACGTCTGGTTAAAAGCCAACGGCCAGGTGCCCGATGACGACCTGCTGAACATGGCTCTGCTGGCCTACCAGTCTGATGAAATGTTACTCAGCACAGCTCGATTGCCGCACCGAGGCAGCTATGTCAGTGAACAGCTGCAGGGTGCATCGCTGGACCATGCCATCTGGTTTCATCACCCCGTTTCAGTGAACGACTGGTTGCTTTACAGCCTCGATAGCCCCTCGACCAGCCATGCGCGCGGATTTACGCGGGGCGAGATTTATACGGCTGACGGTCTGCTGGTTGCAAGCTGTATCCAGGAAGGTTTGATGCGGATGCAGCAGGCTGTAAACTAGCCGCCTTTCAGAATCCACCTGACTGCCCGGGTGGTGAAATTGGTAGACACGCGAGACTTAAAATCTTGTGGCCGCAAGGCCGTGCCGGTTCAAGTCCGGCCCCGGGCACCACTCGAGAATCAATCGCGGAGCGATTGATTCTTCGATGCTGCGAGAGGCAGACCCTGAAGACCCCCTCCAACGAAACACGCGCCATCCTCTTCGGCCTCGCCGCTGTTGCCTGCTGGTCAACGGTTGCCACCGCGTTCAAATTTTCCCTTGAGTTCCTGTCGACGGGGCAGCTGCTGTTTTATGCCACACTGACCGCGACTATCGTCCTGGTTGGCGTTGCCGTCGTGCGACACGGGATTGGCAAGCTAATGGCAAACCTGAGAAGCGAGTGGCAAGTCACTTTCATCGCAGGTGCACTGAACCCGGTGATCTACTACGAGATCCTGTTCCGAGCGTACGACTTGCTGCCAGCCCAGGTCGCCATGTCCATCAATTACACCTGGGCGATTGTGTTGACCGTGATGGCGGGCCTGATACTGAAACAGAAGATGAAGGCCGTCGACTTTGCTGCAGCCTTCCTGTGTTACGCCGGCGTGGTTGTTATCGCGACCCGCGGGCAGCTCGTATCCGTGGGTGAGCTTAGCTCGTCAGGCATCGTGCTGGCGCTTTTCTCGACGGTAATCTGGGCAGGTTACTGGATTATCAACATGCGCGATCGGCGGGAGCCAGAGATCGGCCTAGCCCTCAATTTCCTGGTAGCCCTGCCTTTTGTTGCACTCAGCTGCTGGTGGTTCTCCTCGTTCGAGGTCTCCTTGCTGGGCCTTGGATCTGCCATCTACGTCGGCATAATGGAAATGGCACTTGGCTTCCTTTTCTGGTCTACGGCCCTTCGACTCACCAGCAATGCTTCCCGGGTCAGCAACCTTATTTTTCTTTCGCCATTTTTGTCCCTGGTTTTTATCTACCTTGTGCTCGGGGAAACCATTCATATTGCGACCCTGGGTGGCCTCATCCTCATCGTGGGCGGGCTTCTCTGGCAGCAGTGGCAGCATGCGCTTGAAAAGTAGGAATTCGACCCAATTTCTATAGCCATCAAGAAGTTATGTGCATGACATATGAGCCATCAAGACGACGACCAGAACCCGAATGGCGGTGCCGAGTTCATTCCGCGCGACCAACCGCAGACACCGGCCAGAACCGATGAGGTACTGCCGGACACACTGCAACTGGTGCCACTTACCTCACGCCCGTACTTTCCTGTATTGATTCAGCCTATTGTGGTTGACCAGGATCCCTGGGCGGAGGGTATCAAAGTGGTTGCAGACAGTGCCCACAAGCTGGTTGCCCTGAACTTCGCCGAACCTGACGGTGACGAGATTCCGAAACCCGGTGAATTCAAGAATATTGGTGTCGTGGCCAGGATCCTTCGTGTCCACCAGACCCAGGACAAGCTGCAGTTCATAGCCCAGGGTTTACGTCGCGTCCGGATCAGGGAGTGGGTTCGCAAAACACCCCCCTATGTAGTGCGCGTTGATTATCCCGAGGAAACCACAGACGCTGGCGATGACCAGTTGCGTGCCTATGCGATGTCGCTGATCAATGGCATTAAGGAACTGATGTCACTTAACCCGTTATACAGCGAGGAACTGAAACAGTACCTGAATCACTTCAGGCCAAGTGATCCATCACCGTTAACAGATTTCGCCGCCGCGATTACGTCTGCAGATCCCGAAGAACTGCAGGATGTTCTGGAAACCCTGCCGCTGCTGGCTCGCATGGAGAAGGTCCTGCTGTTGGTAAATCGTGAGCTTGAGGTTGGCCGCCTGCAGGCGAAGATTGCCGAGGATACGCAGGAGCAGTTGTCGCAACAGCAGCGGGAGTTTTTCTTGAGGCAACAGCTGAAAGTTATCCAGAAAGAGCTGGGCATTTCAAAAGACGACCGCGAGTCAGATGCAGATACCTTTGCCGATCGGCTGGAAGGCAAAGATGTACCGGTACATGCCCGGCAGAGAATTGACGAGGAACTCAAGAAACTGCAGATTTTGGAACCAGCGTCAGCGGAATATGGTGTGACCCGAAACTACCTGGACTGGGCGACCTCTGTTCCATGGGGTATGTACTCGGAAGACAGCCTGGACCTGGGCCATGCCCGTGAGGTGCTTGATCGAGACCACGACGGGCTCGATGATGTTAAAAAGCGAATTATTGAGTTTCTGGCACTCGGCGCCTACAAGGGCGAGATTGCCGGCTCTATCCTGTTGCTTGTCGGCCCGCCTGGTGTCGGTAAAACATCAATCGGCCGATCGGTAGCGGACGCGCTTGGCCGTAAGTTCTACCGTTTCAGTCTTGGTGGCATGCGGGACGAAGCCGAAATCAAGGGGCATCGTCGGACTTATATCGGCGCGATGCCTGGAAAGTTTATCCAGGCACTGAAAGAGGTCGACGTCCAGAATCCGGTCATTATGCTCGATGAAATCGACAAGATCGGGGCGTCGTACCAGGGTGACCCTGCGTCTGCACTGCTTGAAGTGCTTGACCCTGAACAGAATAGCGAGTTCCTGGACCACTACCTGGACCTTCGGGTAGACCTGTCCAAGGTGCTGTTTATCTGCACGGCGAACCAGCTGGATACCATTCCAGGGCCGCTGCTCGATCGCATGGAAACCATTCGCCTGGCTGGCTACCTCACCTCCGAGAAAATGCAGATCGCGAAAAACCACCTATGGCCACGCCAGCTGGAAAGGGCGGGTGTACCCGCCAGTAAGTTGAAGCTCACGGATCCTGCTCTAAGAAAGGTCATTGATGGGTACGCCCGGGAAGCCGGTGTTCGTAACCTCGAAAAACAACTGGCGCGACTCGTGAGGGCGAGCGTGGTGAAGTTGCTCGAGGATGACAGCCAAAAAATTTCCATAGGTCTCAACCAGGTAGAAGAGGTGCTGGGTGCGCCAATATTCAAGAAACAGAAACCGAGGAAAGGTGTGGGCGTGGTAAACGGACTAGCCTGGACGTCGCTCGGTGGTACGACCCTGGCCGTGGAAGCTTCTCTCGTACATGACGGCAGCCGCGGTTTCAGGCAGACAGGCCAGCTGGGCAACGTTATGACGGAATCTGCACAGATTGCCTACAGTTATGTCGCGTCACACCTGAAGGACCTGGGGATCGATGAGCACTTTTTTGACAATGCAATGATTCACCTGCACGTGCCGGAAGGTGCGACACCAAAAGATGGGCCCAGTGCCGGTATTACCATGGCCTCTGCCCTGACGTCCCTGGCGGTGGGCAAAGCGATCAAGAGAAACATCGCCATGACAGGTGAGCTGACATTGACCGGCAAGGTGCTGCCGATTGGTGGTGTGAAAGAGAAGGTCATCGCTGCAAGGCGAGCGGGCATCGCAGAAGTGATCCTGCCGATCGACAACCAGCGTGACTATGACGAGTTGCCGGAGTACCTGAAAGAGGAAATTCAGGTGCACTTTGCCAGTGATTACAGGGATGTCGCCGGGTTGCTTTTTTAGACGGCTGTTCTACAAAAGCAGCTCAGGGCTGTTCTACAAAAGCAGCTCAGGGCTGTTCTACAAAAGCAGCTCAGGGCTTCTACAAAAGCAGCTCAGGGCTTCTACAAAAGCAGCAGGGCTGTTCTACAAAAGCAGCAGGGCTGTTCTACAAAAGCAGCTCAGGGCTGTCTAGGGCAGGTGCCGGACCTGGATGGCTTCGATACCAGAGCCTGCCAGCACGTCTGAAATTACCACCACCTTGTCGCCGCTCTTAAGGCCTGCACGAGTCAGTAGCACGTCGAAGGCAGTTTGCAGGGTTTTTTCAGGATCTGAGCTGAACGCTGTTCGATAGGGCGTCAGGTTTCGATTCAGGATCAATCGACGGCGCGTTTGTGAATCATTGGTAAACGCATAGATGCGGGTCTTGTGCGGGTGACAGTTAGTCACATAATCCGCCATGAAACCACGCCGCGTGATCACCACGATACCCTGGGCATCGAGAGACTCCGCCAACTGTACTGCGGAAATGGCAAGGCTCTGCTTGACAGAGGATGCCTCGAGGTTGTCAGTGAACCCCAGTCCCTGGGCCGCCTCGGTCGCCTCTGCAATTTCGCCCAGCTGTTGAACGCAGCGAATGGGAAACTTGCCAATGGTGGTTTCACCGGACAGCATGACCGCGTCAACCTCTTCGTAGATGGCATTGGCCACGTCGGTGACTTCAGCACGTGTCGGAATCGGGTTCTCAATCATCGACTCCAGAAGATGGGTCGCAACGATGACGCGCTTGCCGCGCTCAGCGCAGAGCCGGACGATACGCCGTTGCACGTTAGGCAGTTCTGCCACGTTGATTTCAACGCCCAGGTCGCCGCGGGCCACCATGATGCCGTCAGCTTCCTCGAGGATTTCTTCCAGGTTCTGGACCCCTGACTGGTCTTCAATTTTGGCAATGATCTTGATCTTGCCAACCTTGTCACCCATCAGCTTCTTTAGCTCGAGAATATCGCTGGCTTCGCGAACAAACGACAGGGCGATAAAATCCACCTGTTGTTCAATTCCGAAAAGTATGTCTTCACGGTCTTTCTTTGTAATGGCTGGCAGGTTCACTCGAATGCCCGGCAGGTTTACATGGCGTTTGCTTTTCAGGATACCGCCATCAATGACCTTGCAGTCCATGGTGCCGTTATCGTTTTTCGTGAGAACTTCCAGGTTGATGATGCCGTTATCGACAGTAATGCGATCACCGACATCAACCGTATCAATCAGTTCATCATAGTTGATGTGGATGGAGGATTGCTCGACATCCACATCCGGTCGAACACTGATGGTGATTCGTGAGCCATTTTTAAGCTCCAGGTGCTGGTCAAGGTCCCCGGTGCGAATCTCGGGACCCTGGGTATCGAGCAGGACAGCAATCGGTGTTGATCTCTTGCGGTTAAGTGTCCGGATCGACTTGATGACCTCTGCGGAGGCATCGTGTTTACCATGGGACATGTTGAGGCGCACCACATCCATGCCAGCCTCTGCAAGCTTCTCCAGCATTGGATAACTGTCGGTTGCGGGACCAATGGTACAGATGATTTTTGTCTTTCTCATAGTGCAGAACGGGACATCCCGGGTCAAAAAAGGCGCTAATCATACCGATTCGCGTGGGGATGTATAGGACAGGTCTGTCAGAAAAGGTTGAGCTGCGCTGCCTCGGCGATGCGGTTCTCGTCCCGGAAGGACACGCCAAGTCCAAGCAGGCGAATACCCTGACCCTGACCTCGCTCCCAGGCAAGCGGCAGAAGTTCATGGAACAGGCTCTCATCCAGGGTGAGCGCGCCTCGCTCAATGGTAGTCTGGTTAAAGTCAGCGAACTTGAGTTTTACCTGTAGGTTCCGGATATTCCGATCCGCATGCTTCTCCAGCCGGCGCCTGAGCTCTGGCAGCAGGTTAGCCATCGCCAAAATTGCGCCTTCGATATCGTTGATATCCTCCGGGAAGGTACGTTCAACACTGACACTTTTTCGAACCCAGTTCGTGGTGAGTTCACGGTTATCAATTCCATGAGACCGTTTGAAGAGCAGGGCCCCGAGGCTGCCAAATCGTCGTACACATTCCTGCTCTCCGAGCTCTCGAATATCGTTGCAGGTGTTTAGCCCCTGGGCGCTGAGCCGCTTCACTGTCACCTTGCCGACGCCAGGTATCTTCTTTAGAGGCAGGTCGCGACAGAATGCCTCGACGTCTTCCGGTCTGACCACATACTGGCCATCTGGTTTGTTTTCGTCGCTGCAGATCTTGGCAATAAACTTGTTCGGGGCTACACCCGCTGATGCGGTTAAATGCAATTCACTGCGAATGGCTTCCCTGATGGACTCGGCAATCAATGTCGCACTGCCTTCGTGGTGTGGCGCCTCACTGACATCGAGGAACGCCTCGTCGAGCGAGAGTGGTTCGATAATATCGGTGTAGCGATGGAAGATTTCCCGTATCTGTCGAGACACCTCCCGGTAATAGGACATACGGCCAGGAATCACCCTGAGATCGGGACAAAGCCTTTTCGCGTAGGCTGTCGCCATGGCCGAATGCACGCCATACTCTCGAGCGATGTAGTTGCAGGTGGAGATTACACCGCGCCTGTCAGCCGAGCCGCCAACAGCGAGAGGGATGTCCCGAAGGCTGGGATCGTCACGCATTTCGACGGCTGCATAGAAACAGTCCATGTCCACGTGAATTATTTTGCGCTGACGTTCAGTCTCCATCCGTTTAGAATCGTCGCCATGACACCCGAAGAGATCAATGATGTATTTTCGCCAGCGATGGATGAAATCATCAACCGTTGTCGCCTGACCGATGAATTCGTAGATAAGGAAAAGTTCCAGGTCCTGGTTGCAACTGTCTGGAGCAACGCAGTACTCGATCCTCCTAGATCCGGTCTAACAGAATCAGATCTGCCGGCGCTTCACGACTTCCTGAACGGATACGTTGAGGAACTGGTTGGACCGGGTGAAACCATCACCAGCTGTTTTGAGTTTATCACCAGTCGGCAGGGTGAGGAGTCCCTGACACGCCAGAACATCACGGCGAACCACAAGGAATTCCTGCACTACTTCGCAAAACTGATCTTTCACACTACAGCTGAAGGCTTTCAGGACGTTACGCGGCTTCCTGATTAGACCCGTTCACGTACCGGTCCACAACGAGACAACCGATCAGGTCACCTTCCACGTTCACCGACGTGCGGATAGTATCCAGCGGCCGTTCAATCACCAACAGGATGGCAATAGCCTCAAGGGGAATGCCCACGGCGAGCATGACCATCTGCATACCTGACATTGAAGCCGACGGCATTCCGGGCGCTCCGATGGACGCCACCATCGCCATCAGGAAAACGGTAATCATCATGACGCTGGAAAGCTCAATACCATAAAGATAAGCAAGAAAAATCGCAGCCACGGCTTCGAACAAGGCGGTGCCATCCATGTTCATGGTGGCCCCGAGGGGCAGCACGAAACTTGAGACGCTGTTGTTAACACCGAGTTCGTCTTCGGCGGTGCGCATGGATACGGGCAGCGTAGCAGCCGATGAGGACGTCGAGAAGGCTACCAGCAGAGGGCGCGCTATCCGCCGGATCAATGTCACGGGTGACGTGCCGGTTGCAATCCAGGCTACCAGGGGCAGGAAAACAAGTCCGTGGATGAGGGTCAGCAAAACCACCAGCAGCGCAAACTCAAGCAATTGAGTCAGGAAGGAACCGCCCAGACCAGTATCCGCAGACAACCTGATTGTGAAGTCAAATAGGATGGCGAAGATACCTGCCGGCAACAGGCGGATTACCCATTTCAATATCTGCATGATGATGTGGTTAGCATCCTCAACGAATCGTATGACCGGGCTGTCCTCCCGCAAGACCAGCACCATGGCGATTCCAATGAGCAGTGCATTGGTCACGATACCGAGGATGTTCAGCTGTGCGAGTGCCGAAAACGGGTTCGTGAAAGCGAGAGATGCCATGGAACCCAGCACAGCAATGATCGAGTCTGATGATGGTTCCAGCAGTCGAACCGTGCCATCAAGGTTCACACCATCCATTGCAGCAGGATAATCTGTCCACGGGTGAACGAAGAATACGGCGACTAGAGCCAGGAGAATGGCGAAACCAGTGGTCGTCAGGTAGTAGAGGACCGTTACGCCACCAAGAGAACGAAGGCGCACCACGTTACCAATTGAAATGATGCCGCCAATCAGCGAAAAAAATATCATCGGCGCAATCAGCATTTTCAGGAGAGACAGAAAGGCGCTTTTCAACAGGTCAATGGTGTCGTCTACTATTCCTGAGCCATCGGGGATGACTGTCTGGTAGACGAGGGCAAGTACCACGGCGACAACGGCCGAGAGGAAAACCTGGAATGTGAGATTACGAAGCATACGAGACCAGATTCTACTGTTATCATCCTGCCATGTCTGCCAATCGACTGGTGATAGACCTTGAGAGCTTTTTGCCGGTGCAATGTGACGAACAGTTACGCACCGCACTCGGCTACACATCGGACGCAGAGATCAGGCGTGAGTTCCTGTCATCGTCTCACCTGCAGAATCTAAGCTTCCTGCAGCTTTACGAACTTGGTTTACGTGAGACCACAGGCCACGTTCGACTTCTGAACCGTTCGGGCAGGGTCGCGGGAACCATTCTCCAGGTGCGTATCAACAGTGACAGATCCCTCATGGAGCTGGATGTGGTACCAAGCATCTTGCCCCAGGATTCACCGACGCTTCAGCAACTCGTTTCTCTTCGCCTGAACAGAAAACTCACTATAACCAGGGTGCTGTCCGGTGAGGTGGAGCACCGTGATTTCGTCGGGAGGGAGTTCAGTCGCGCGATAGCACCAATTGGCTGGGCAGGGCGCCTGAACGCTGCTTACAGCCATCGTCTGGCGAAGACGGATATGTGTCGGTTGAGTCATCCAACAGTTTTACCGGATGGCAGGCTGTACCTTGGGCAGTGGTTAATAGAAAAAGTTTCGCCGGACTTCTGGAAAGCCGACTTGTATTCCCTGGAGTCACCGGAAGAAGCCCCCGGTTACCGTATGCTTATCACGCTGCGTGGACGTCGGTCGGAGATTGCTATGGATTCCAGGCTGTTGTCACTCATGCCGGTTTCCATGGAGGTATTACCGCCAAGACTCGAAGATTTTTTCTCAGCGGTGCTACCTGAAGAAAGGCCCTGGGTCCGAAAGGTGCTGCAGCACAAGGAGTTGTCAGCCGAACATGAGATGACCTATCGAGTCGCAGGGCAGGATGGTGTCGTACAGACCCTGAGACAGAAAGTGAGCAGCATCCGGCAGGGGCGGGGAATATATCGACTGGACTCGCGCCTGAGAGTCGTGCCACCTGAAGAGATGGCAATGGTCAGCCTGAATACCATCGCCATTGCCTTTGACCTGGGAGTAGAACAGGAAACGGCAGCAACCCCGATCATGCTTCCCGGATTTTACCGGCTCGGCACATTCATCGCCCGCATGAAAGCCATGCTGAAAGAAGATGGCCATTCAGATCGAGTCACCTTAAGTATCCAACCTGCGGCGACATGTTCTATCTGCAATCAGCAATCGCAATGGGCTCATTACCTGCAGCTTGAACTGAATGAACTTCGTCTTACTCGACGACAGCTTCAGCAGCTGGCCAACTCTGATAAAAGCATGTTCAGTATTGGGCGAAGTTCACACTGGAAATCCTGGTTTTCCGAGATACATGCCTCGGGTTTTCATCTTTCCATTGGACTCGGGACGGGCGAACAAGTCACCATTGGGTTTTTCGCAGATGACTGATCTGGAGCAGTAGTGCAGGATTTACCAGAGACATTGCAGTATGCGCCAATGCCCTTGTTGATCGTAAACAGCGACGACGTTATCACGACGTTGAACGATGCTGCTGCCGTCATGGGTTTTCAGTCCGGTGACAGGGTCGCTGACTACATCAACGGCATGAACGAACCCTTTTGCGAACATATCCGTTACCAGCCCTCGAGCACAATTTTCCGTTTCCGGTTTATGTCTTCGGTAAAACCCTGCAAGGTTACACCAATTGCGTTTGCTGAACTTAACTGCCTTTGGCTACAGGACATCTCCGAGCATCTGGCACTGGCGGAGCAGCTTCGGCAGGTAAAAAAACCCGAATCAATGCAGTTCCGTCAGATTAATCAGTTAATCGTTACAGCAATGGGGTACTCGGAACTGTTGGATGTCGTGATGAGTGACGATGAGGCGTTATCAGCAGACAAATTGTCTACAGTAAAGCAGTACCAGCTGGAGATTACCCGGAACCTCAGGGCGATCCAGGATCTGATTGATGGCAAGGAGAAGCCGCAGCGCAGCGGCAGCATCCTGGTCATTGAGCAGCACGAAACCCTGGCAGAACTGATCTCTGAGCTTCTTCGCGGGGAAGGTTACAAGACCACAGCATTTTCTGACGCTGGTTCAGCTCTCAAGTTCGCGACGATGAACGCGCACATTCTGCAGCTGGCTATCGTCGACGAAACCATGTCCAGCGACGATGGCTCTTTGCTGGATGCACTCAAAATGGCTGCACCCGAATTACCGGTTCTCAGGTTAACGGACGAAGGTGAGGGGGAGGGCACTATTCGCAAACCCCTGGACTTCAACCAGCTGCTCCGGGCCGTTCAGGAAAACTAATCTACAACCTGCGACAGGGTTGGCCCAATTTGCTCGTGCAGCACCAGGTCACAATACATATCCAGGTCGGTTTCCTGCTCATTGATAATCACCAGTCGGGCGCCGTTCTCTTTCGCCATCCTTGGAAAGCCGGCGGCGGGATACACCACCAGGGATGAGCCGATCGCCATGAAAAGGTCACAGTCGAGAGTTGCCTGTTCTGCTCGCTGCATTTCTTCAACCGGCATCGCCTGGCCAAAGGAGATGGTCGCGGTTTTTACAATCCCGCCACAGGATTCACAGTAGGGGATCACTCCGCGCTCAACGAAAGGTCCCCGGATGTCCTCCAGCTCATAGCGTTTCGCGCAAGCGAGGCAGGTGGCGTAGCTGGCGTTGCCATGCAGTTCAATCACAAGCTCATCCGGGGTGCCTGATTTCTGGTGCAGGCCGTCGACATTCTGGGTGATGATATGGGTAATCTTGCCTGCCTCAACGAGCGACGTGATCGCTCGATGACCTGCATTAGGTTCAGCGCCATCAAGATTCAGGCCGTCTGCAAATTTGCGTTGCCATGACTCCCGGCGCATTTGCTCGGATTCTACAAAGTCTCGAAAATCGATGGGAGTCTGGCTATTCCATACGCCCCTTGGGCCCCGAAAATCCGGGATGCCAGACTCGGTTGAGATGCCCGCACCCGTGAACACAACGACACGATGGCTGGCATAGATCATGTCCCGCAACGCTGCGATATGTTCGGCAACCTCTTGATCGGCCATATGTTTCTCCGCTAGTGCCCGAAGAATAACGCAGTCGAACTGTGAATCCACCCCGGCTTTTGGCAAAGTAAGCCACGCTTTTGCACATTGTTCATAGGAATGGAGACACCCCTTGGGAATCTACGAAAAGTATTTTCTGCCGAAACTGCTGAACCTGGCTATGAAGGCACCAGCCATGAAAGCCCTGCGCAAAAAACTGGTGCCGCTAGCGCAAGGCAATGTGCTTGAAGTAGGCATCGGTTCAGGGTTGAACCTGCCGTACTATGACAAATCAGTCAGAGTCACGGGCCTTGATCCCTCGCTGGAACTCCAGGTAATGGCGCGCGAAGTCGCCGCACGGGAAGGTGTTGCCGTCGACTTCCTCAGTGTCGGGGGTGAAGAAATTCCTGCCGATGACAACAGTTTTGACTCTGTGGTCATGACCTGGACCCTGTGCACGATTCCCAACCCGAACATGGCGCTCTCGGAAATCAGACGGGTGCTCAAGCCCGGGGGCAAGGTCATCTTTGCGGAACATGGCGAGGCCCCTGACGCAAACGTTGCAAAGTGGCAGGCTCGTTTTAATCCTTACTGGAATGTCATTGGCGGTGGCTGCAACCTCAATCGCCGTATTCCGGAACTCTATGAACGTTCCGGCTTTGTGTTTGATGATATTGAAAAAGGCTACCTGAAGGGACCGAAGGTCGCGACCTACAACTACCGAGGGATCGCCAGCATCGCCTAGGCAGCGACAATCGATTTCCTGAGTTCAGCGAATGCCCTCGCAGGGCCGGCCTCAATACGTTGCCTGATCCGCTGCGCACACACCTGCGGTGCCAGTAGCGATGTATCCAGTTCAATATCGTAAGTGCCGTGCGCATGACAGCGCTCGAAATGGCTCTCCGCTGTGCCCGGGAACCGACCCAGCCTCTGCGATTCACGCTCGCTGATCACTTCAAGCGGGCAACGTACGCCAACAAAATATAGATTGTGGTTCTCCATCACTTCGAGGTAGTCGACAAGGAAATCTGTACCCAGGATGATGTCATCGATGATGACGTTAACACCTGTGTCTGCCAGCGTCGCGATGGCGCGGCGCATACCTTTCAGAAGCCGGGACCCATCTTCGCCAAAACGTACCTCGGTAACGGTCTGGCCCGAGTCGAGTTCTGTCGGCACCACGTTCAACCCGCGGGCACCAGTTGTACCCTCCGGCGAATTCAGGCCGCGAAACTTCGCGGGTAATCCATCCCTGAACTGGTCCAGTGCAACATGCTGGTAAGGCTCAGGCATCTCTTCCTGCAGAGCATGCGACAGTGTGGTTTTGCCAGCACTGGATGTACCATTCAGGAAGACTATGGTGCCTTTTGATTGTTTGCTATCGGTCATGGGGCGAATGCTGCGGGCTCTGAGTAAAATATGCAAATTTTGCTCAGAGCTCAGGTATCTTTATGCGCAAAGATTATCGACCCTACTGGCTAAAAGTCCTCATGGATCGGCTGAACCAGCGTTACGTAGATTGGCGCATCCGGCCGCAGCTTGATTCTTCCGGCAGGGATTTCCGCGTGATGTATCCGCGCCATCTGCAGGTCACCGGCCCTCGTGTTCACACCGGAGACCATGTACACGTCATGGCGCTTTACGATCGTCCAGTGCGACTTTCAGTCTTCGAAGGCCTGGGTGAGATAACCATTGGCAGCTACAGCATTGTTAACCCAGGTGTGCGCATCTCTTCGGCGTCCAGTATCAGGATCGGCGAGAGCTGCATGCTGGCGATGAACGCTTATCTCGCTGATGCTGACTGGCATGACGTACAGCACAGAATTTTCGCGCCCGGCAAAACTGCCCCTATTGTTATCGGTGACAATTGCTGGATAGGCGAAAGCGCGTTCGTTGGTAAAGGCGTCACCATCGGTGAAAACAGCATCGTAGGCGCCTATGCTGTGGTTACCGGCGATGTGCCCGCCAACAGTATTGTCGCAGGCATCCCTGCAAGGGTTATCGGACAGGTCGACCCGGATGACATCACGTCGCGGAGGCAGATGTTTACCGGCGATCAGTCTTACGATGAGTTCGAAGAAAATTACTTCTCTGATCTGCTGGCCGGGAACACGTTGCTGAACTGGCTGCGGACACTGCTCCTGCCGGGAGGCAAAGACTAGGAAACCTCTGGCCGGATACGATAGACGCGTTCCTGCGTCTGCAACACTTCGTCGATACTGGTTCGATAGCGCTGCGTTTCTTCGCAGGCAAGGTTGATCGCGGCCATAACACAACCGATCTCGGCGCGCTCTCGAATGCCAAGGTTGTTCAACATGCCGTAAATATACCCGGCTCGAAAGGCATCACCGCAACCTGTCACCTCAACTATCTCAACATCAGGTACAGCAGATACATGCGTGCAGGCTCCGTCGCGATAGACATCCACGCCTTGCTCACTGTGGGTTACCACCAGCTCGGGTACCTTGGCCATCAACGCCTGCTGATCGAGTCCACCGTTCGACAGCAGCACATCAAGTTCATGTTCGTTCACGATCAGGGCATCAACCAGTTCGAGCAACTCCCGGATATCCTTGCGACTGAATGATGCTGTTACCTGGCCAGGGTCAGCGACCATAGGAATACCGAGAGCCGCCAGATCGCGGGCCTGTTTCAGGGTGAGATGGGGTTCTTCGGGCCCGAGGTTGGCCAGTCGAACCTCGTTGATGATGGGAAGCTCACTCGGCAGCTGTCTTTTTGGATCGTGCGGGCCAGGGTAGAAACCAATAACCTGGTTACCTTCCTCGTCATTGATCATCAGGCACGATGCGCAATAGGCCACATCGTCATCGATAAAGATGAAGCGGGTATCGATCCCGTTGGATGTCAGGTGCGCTTCATAGTGATCGCGAAAGTTACGACCTGCCGATGACAGGGGTATGCCTTTGATTCCTAGCAGGTTCAGGCCATAGGCGATGTTGGGAGCACAGCCACCAAAGCTCGTTCGCATCCCGCCCAGCTGGAATGAAGCGTTAAACGCCGTGACCGGATACTGCTCCTCATAGTCTTCGAAGGAACCGTCGTAGAATCCAGTATGGTCAATCGCCGTGCTGCCGGTGACCAGAACCACGTCACCCATGCTGGTCAAACTGCCTGACCAGGTCAATCAGGGTCTCTACATCAGAAGCGGAAATGTCCCGGTGGAACACAAATCTTGGCGTTGAGATCCTGACGTCATGTTCTGCGAGAAAACGGCTTAGTTCCTTGAACCGCTCTGTCTGAACCATGACCATGTTGGTTTCAGGAGGCACCGACGAAACGCTTGATAACTGTGAGATTCCCTCAGCGAATCGGGCCGCATTGGCATGATCTTCAGCCAGGCGCTCGACATGATTTTCAAGGGCATGGATACCCGCTGCAGCTATGACACCAGCCTGGCGCATACCGCCACCGACCATCTTGCGCCATTTCCTGGCTTCTTTGACCAGGGAGGCAGAGCCGACGAGTACAGAGCCAACCGGCGTGGCCAGACCTTTCGACAGGCAGATGGAAACACTGTCGAAATGGCGGGTTATCTCCGCAACCCGTACACCGAGTTTCACGGCGGCGTTAAAGACCCGCGCGCCATCAAGATGTTTGGCTAGACCGCGTTCATCTGCAAACGCAGAAAATTCAGCCAGGTATTCCAGGGAAAGCACCTTGCCGGCGGTTGTGTTTTCCAGGCAGAGCAGGCGTGTTCTCGCAAAATGTACATTATCCGGCTTAATGACCGCCTGGATGTCTTCAAGAGGCAGCTCCCCGCGTTCGTTGAACGCAACCGGTTGTGGCTGGATACCTCCAAGCACCGCCGCGCCACCGCCTTCGAACTTATAGGTATGGGCTTCATGACCGGCAATATACTCATCACCTCTCTGGCAATGAGAGAGAAGGGCGAGAAGATTTCCCTGGGTGCCACTGGTGACAAACAGCGCAGCTTCCATTCCCGTCATTTCCGCGGCAAGGTCTTCCAGGGCGTTCACAGTGGGATCTTCACCGTAAACATCATCCCCGGTTTCTGCCGCAGCCATACAGGCCAGCATTTCCGGCGACGGTCGTGTCACGGTGTCGCTTCTAAGATCAATCATCCTGATGCCACTATATTCGCTGAATATCGAATACTAACCTTCTATTTATCAACTGGATATGTGCAGAAGCTCAGGTGTTTTGTATTCCTGTTTTCTGATATCTTGTGCAGATGCACAACGCCATAACACCCGACCTGCGTCGGATAAAACAAGAAGCCCGCCGCCGGCGCCGGGCGCTCGGGAATGCATCCTACATGCAGTACCTGGACCTGGTCTCGCGGGAGTTATACGGCGTTAGACACTTCCATGAGGCGCAGGTCCTGTCGACCAGGGTTAGCTCCGACCGGAATCAATGTCCCACTCAACACTACCTGCGATCACTGCAGGAATACTACCTGGACTTCTGATCATGTACACCGGGATCGTCCAGGCATGCCTGCCTATAGTCGAGGTAAAAAAGAAAACAGGTCTTTACACTTTTTACCTGGAATTTCCGCCGGAACTGCTCCTGGACCTGGAAACGGGTGCCAGCGTGGCCGTAAACGGCGTGTGCTTCACGGTGACCTCCATCCAAGGCAATCGTGTCAGCTTTGATGCCATCGCGGAGACCCTGGCGTTATCCAACATCAGCGAAATAAAGACTGGCACAATGGTGAATATCGAACGCAGTGCCAGGCAGGACGCGGAAATTGGCGGACACATCCTCAGCGGCCATGTCGTCGGCACGGCGGACGTCACCCAGGTCGAGGTCTCTGAGAACAACAGGCGCCTGACCTTTTCCGCCAATCCCGATTGGCTTAAGTTTGTCTTTGAAAAAGGCTTTCTGGCAGTAAACGGTTGCAGCCTCACCGTGGCGTTGCTGGATAGAGAAAAGTCCGAATTTGCCATCAACCTGATCCCAGAAACTCTGGAACGCACAAACTTCCGGCTCCTGGAAGTCGGGGATGAGGTCAACATCGAAGTGGAATCCCAGACACAGGTTATTGTGGAAACCGTGGAACGCATCATGGCAGAGCGCTATGATGCGCGGCTTTAACAACCTGGATCACAAGCAGCTTCACCATGACACTCCAATTGTTTGATACCTATGAGCGGGAGGTTCGTACCTTCCAGCCACTCAACGGCAACACCGTCGGTATCTATTGCTGTGGTCCCACGGTCTATAACTTTGCCCATATCGGCAACCTTAGAACCTACCTGTTTGAAGACCTGCTCGTCCGAGTGCTTCGTGCCAACGGTTTTGAGGTGAATCACGTCGTCAACATTACGGATGTGGGACACCTGGTGTCTGATGCCGATACTGGCGAGGACAAGATGGAGTTGGGCACCCAGCGTACAGGGATGACGGCCTGGGAACTGGCCGATTTCTACACAAGGGCTTTCGAAAAAGACCTCGCCCGACTGAATGTCCAGACTCCCAGCATCTGGTGTAAAGCTACCGATCATATCCAGGAGCAGATCGAGTTCGTTCAGGATCTTGAAGCCAAGGGTTTCACCTACAAAACCAGCGACGGCATCTATTTCGATTCCCGCAAGCTCAATAGCTACGGGCACCTGGCGCGCCTCGATATTGAAGGTTTGCAGGCCGGTGCAAGGGTTGACCAGGGAGAACGCAAGTTCGTTACGGACTTCGCGCTCTGGAAATTCTCCCCGGAGGGAGAGCAGCGGCAGATGGAATGGGACAGCCCATGGGGAAAGGGTTTCCCAGGATGGCACATTGAATGCTCCGCCATGTCCGCCAAGTATCTCGGCGACTATTTTGATATCCATTGTGGCGGTGAAGACCATATTCCGATTCACCACACCAACGAGATTGCCCAGACAGAAGCGTCCCGGGGAACCCGCCTGGCGAACTTCTGGATGCATGGCTATTTCCTGCAGCTGGATGACGCCAAGATGAGCAAATCCACCGGAGAGTTCCTGACCCTGGATGTCCTGATCGAGCGGGGCTTTGACCCTATGGTGTATCGATTCTTTTGCCTTGGCGGACACTATCGCAGCCAGATGACGTTCAGCTGGGAAAGCCTTGAAGCAGCAAGAACCTCCCTCAATCGGCTCTACGAGGCTGCTTTCAGCTGGGGTGAACCCGGAGAGCCTGACCAGGACACCCTGGATCGTTTCTTTGGCGCACTGAACGATGACCTGGGTATGCCAAAAGCCATGGCCATCGTTTGGGAACTGGTGAAATCAGACTTTGCTGATGGGGTAAAGAAAGCCACCATCATCAGATTCGATGAAATCCTGGGACTTGGAATTGCTGAGTGGTCGCCGGAAGCAGTTGAGGTGTCAGAGGAAGTGCTTGAGTTGCTGAAGGCCAGAGAGACCGCCAGGGTAGAAAAAAATTGGGCCCGGGCCGATGAAATCCGCGATGAGATTACTGCTCTCGGCTACGTGATCGAGGACACCCCGGAGGGCGCCAAGGTCACCCGGGCCTAAGGTACTGAACTATCCGGCGGGGGAAACCGGGTAGTTCTCTTTCCAGCTTTCGATATCTGTTGCCAGACCATCCTGGAGTCGCACACCTACCATCGTGGAAACACGTCCTACTTTCTGGGTCCAACGTGTATCGCCGAACAGGAAGAACTTCCCTGGCCTGCATTTGTCGTCGACCAAGAGGTCCAGCAGGCATCCCACCGGGATGAAATCATCGGCCAGGAACTTGATCCCATGGGCGGAAGCATCAATGGCTTTGCAGGCCATTGTCTTGCCGACCAGGTCCTTGTCATTGGCCTGGGGTATCTGGACAAAGAGTCGCTCTCCGGTAATCGCCCGTACTTCAGAACGCTGTTCTGTAACATCGGCACCGGTACTTGATTTGATTCCCATCATTTCTGAACCCCGGGCTTTTTGCAGGCTGACAATGTTTGACGTCGTTTGCATGTTTGTTACTCCGAGTCTTTATTTGGTCTCGGCTCTTAAGAAGCGATATCCATGCCAACTTTTCATCCTGTGCATTTAGCCTTACAAAACAATGACTTAATTGTTTTATGGGACTCGTTTAGCATCCCCCCATGGGCTATAATCTCTGCCAGTCTGCGTCACTTAACTGACCTTATGTGACACTTATCACAGACTGAACGCCAAATCGGGAAGCCATCATATGCAGGAAACTATGCCAGAGCCAACGGGCGCAACCTTCTTCGAGCAGATCGCACATCGCCAGAAAGCCCAGAAAACAAGGCTCTGCGTTGGCCTCGACCCTGATCTGACCCGTATCCCCGAGGTGTGCAAATCCTCTGATCGACCGATTTTCGAATTCAACAAAGCCATCATTGATGCCACCCATGACCTGGCATCCTGCTTCAAGCCACAGATAGCCCACTACGCCAGTGAGGCAGCAGAAGACCAGCTCCAGGAAACCATCGACTATATCCATGGCAAGGGTGTACCCGTACTCCTGGATGCCAAGCGTGGCGATGTAGGCAGTACAGCCGAGATGTACGCCAGGGAGCTGTTTGAGCGCTACGGCGCGGATGCGGTCACCGTGAACCCTTACCTCGGCAAGGATTCCCTGGAACCGTACCTGGACTACGCGGACCGCGGTGTCTTTGTACTGTGCCGAACCTCCAATCCGGGTGGTTCGGATCTTCAGAACCTCACCCTGGACAGCGGCGAGACACTTTATGAGCACGTTGCAAGAACCGCCCGGGACGAGTGGAATAGCAATAACAACGTCGGCCTGGTAGTAGGTGCAACGCGTCCCGAAGAATTGCGGCGCATCAGGAACATTTGTGGTGATATGACGTTCTTATTACCAGGAGTGGGTGCGCAGGGCGCTGACGTCAAGGAAATGATGGGTGCGGGGCAGGGCGGTGGCATGCTGATTTCTTCTTCAAGAGCCATCCTATACGCGGGTTCGGGCGAAGATTTTGCAGACGAGGCTCGCAGTGTCGCACTGGAAACCCGAGATGAAATCAACAGGTACAGTAACTGATAGACCAGGTGAATCAGGAACAGTGGTGAGAGAAATGAAAATATTGTTGGGATTATTGGTATGGCTGATCACCGGTTCTGCAATGGCGCAGTGGACGGTAGACCCGCAGGGCTCCTACGTGGGCTTCGCCTCGGTCAAAAACGAACTGATCGCGGAAAACCACAGCTTTAAGGAAATCAGTGGCTCGGTCAGCACATCCGGTGAAGCTGAAATCGTTATTGAGCTTGCCAGTGTCGAAACCAATATTCCTATCCGTAACGAACGCATGCAGGCGATGCTGTTTAATGTCGCTGATAACCCGACTGCCGTTGTTTCCAGCCTGCTGGCGGTTGGCGAATATACGTCACTGGCGTTGGGTCAAAGTATCACCCAGGATCTCCGACTGAATATCAACCTGAATGGTACCGACGTTACCCGCAACGCCAAGGTGAAGGTCACGCGAAGTGCAGACGACGCCTTCGAGGTGACCAGCCTCGGCCCCGTGCTGGTTCACGCGTCCCAATTCGCGCTGTCTGAAGGTGTCGAGGCCCTGCGAAAGGTTGCGGGACTGCAATCAATTGAGCTGATGGTGCCGGTCACTTTCGACCTCAGGCTGGTCGCTACACCTCAATAGATGATTCTGCCCACACCGGGCAGTGATCTGACGGCTTCTCCATGGCGCGGATGTCATAATCTATCCCGGCATCGCTGGTCAGCTTGAGAGCCGGATTACTTGCCAGGATAAGATCGATGCGCAATCCACGCTTGGGGTCTCTTTCGAAACCACGACTGCGATAATCGAACCAGCTGAATAGGTCGTCAACATCGGGATAATGGTGTCGATAGACATCTTCGACGCCCCAGTTGCGCAGCAATTCTATCCATTCCCGCTCTTCCGGCAGGAAACTGGTTTTTCCTTCCCGTAGCCAGCGCTTCATGTTGGGTTCGCCAATACCGATATCGTTATCCACGGGGGCAACGTTCATATCACCAATCACGTAAAGCAGTTCATCCGGCTGGTGCAGGTCCTCAAGGTGTTGCTGCAGGTCAGTATAAAATTTCTGTTTGCCTGGAAATTTCGTCGGGTGCTCGCGATTTTCACCCTGGGGGAAGTAGCCGTTAATGACCGTTAACGGTCCCTGTTTGGTTTTGAACGTACCCATGATGACCCGCTTCTGGCTGTCATCATCATCTTCGCGAAAACCCTTGATCATGTTTTCGGCCTCGGCACGATAGAGCAGGGCAACGCCATAGTGGGTTTTCTGGCCGTGGAAATCCACGTCGTAACCGAGCGCCTTGATCTCCTCTAAAGGAAAGTCTGCGTCGGGTACTTTGGTTTCCTGCAGGCCAATAAACGTGGGGTTATGTTTTTCTATGACAGCTTCTAGCTGGTGCAACCGTGCACGTATGCTGTTCACATTAAATGAAACGATCTTGATGGGAGTTACCTGCTTACTTTTCTGAATCTAGCTTTTGTGTAAATCGATGGTACTGACTTTCGGATCGACCCGCGCCTTCAATTCAAAGGTCAGGCCCTCAGCCGCGATGTAAGATCCAATCTGGCTGTTCATGGATTTAAAGTACTTCGCGGACTCGATCGCAATTTCATCGAGTTCGCTATCGCTTCGTTCCGGGTCATGGTGAAACATCACCAGGTTTTTTGCCTGCGCATCGACAGCGAGATCCCTGACCTGTGAGATCAACGAATGACCCCAGCCATGTTTCCCCGGCAGGTCGTCCTCGATGTACTGGGCATCGTGGATCAACAGATCGACGCCGC
>JADHNI010000126.1 GCA_016779585.1 Pseudomonadales bacterium | reverse complement strand
GCACGAGACTGGTTGGCGAGATTAATGGCTTCATTAAGAAGCATCTGAACTTCAGCTGCAGTTAAGCGGTTTGTCTCAATACCACCAGGCTTGTCTGTAGCATCCTGAGCCGGATAGCGATTGTTGTTGTTCGAATCAACGAAGACGAATGCGTCCAGACCTTCGCCATCTTCGTTCGAGAAAATGGTTGGATCAGCAGGTCGGATTCCGGAGGCAGCGGTGCCGAAAGCCGTACCGGATCTGGCGGCAAGTCCGTTGTAGTAACCGGGGACTTCCACCAGGGTGCCCGCACCATTGGTCAGCAGATCAGAGAGTGGTTGCGCGTCTGATGGCGTCGTCTGTAGGTCGTCAACAAAGCTATCGCTGAATCGCGCAGTCTTGCCCACCAGCGTGATCTGATCAGCCCGGATTTCAGTCGGCGCAGCGTAACCAACCATACCGGCAACGGCGATGAGTTCGTCAATGTCATGATCAAAATCGATAATGTTTTTGTCGAGATCATAGACACCATCGGCAATAACCCCGATTCCGCCTACGACAATACCGTCTCGATAGAGCGGGAAACCGCCGGGATCAGCTGAAAGCCCCAGAGGTGAGCGGAAGGGTCCAACAGAAACATCATCACCGGCACGTTGCGAAAAGTCGGAACAGGGAAGCTGGCTGAACTGAACACCAAACAGAGGACCTGAAGGAACGTCCTGTTCGCCAGGATTAAAGTTTTCCTGAATAATCTGGCTGGCTGTCCTTGTCGTAAACGCATTCCCACCTGTGGACAGATAGGCACCGGTCATCGCTTTGGTAATCGCTGCCAGCGTCGACGGAATAAAATTGAGTTGCTCAAGGCCACCAGCAATCGAGCTGCCAGAGTCGAAGGTAGATGTGATGGTAACCACGTCCTGCGCTCCGGCCATCTGAAAAACCGCGAGCACGTTCCCCACTCGATCAACAACCGCAATGGTTGCTGCTTCTCCACGGGCTGAAGCTTCTGCGACAGCCTGGGAGATGATCTGTTCAACATCGCTGTCGCGCAGGGCACAGTCCGGCGCGCAGCTGTCAGAACCTGTAACGGGATCTACAGAATCCTGCTCAGCCTGTAGCGTTGAACCGCCGCCACCACCTCCACCGCAAGCAGTGAGAAGCAACATGGAGAGGATGGGTAAAACACGTTTCATCAGGTATTGCCGGTTTCGCTATCGCCTTCGTCGGAGGCTCCATCCTCCTCGTAGTACTCTTCTTCGTACTCTTCATCTTCAGAGTACTCCTCGTTTTCGAAGTACTCTTCATCCTCGTAGTATTCTTCTTCTATCGCCCTGATTTCTTCTTCAATCAGTGGAACTTCTTCCGGTGGCAGGATATTACCTTCCTCGTCGACATAGTTACCGAACTGGTCGATCAGGAAACCATATTCGTCAATGGCAAGTAGAACGCCCATCGGACCCTGGGTATCCAGGTGGAATTCGTGGCAACTGATGCAACTGCTTTGCAACTTGCCCTCTGCGTGCTCACCGCCGTGACAGGTCCGGCAGGATTCGATATCTGGCATCAGTACGTCTCCGGCCCAGTCAGACCAGGCGGCCTCGTGACAGCCCTCACAGGACATATTGATGTGACTGTCATGCGAAAATTCCGCGAGGGGCATCCAGTCAGGGGTCAGCTTCACCGGCATCACTCGCCAATCGAGAGATTCCTCCTGCGGTTCAATCACTTCGTGACAGACGATGCACGATCGCTGTTCGAACATGCGTTCTGCCGCGGCCGCAACTCTCTCATCTACAAAGTCACGTGCCTCTGTGCTGCTCGTATCATTAGGAATTTCCATCTGGAACTCAGAGACTGATCGCTTGCGGCGTCCTGGCCGGCGAACTTCCCTCGCAGGCTCCGGGGCAACATCGACTGTCGTAGAGCCAGGGTCTGCATTCTCCTGGAAGTACTGGTAGGCGTAATAACCACGTAACAGAATCATCAGATCATCTGGAGCCCCATGTGGAACTACTCGGTCCGGTGCCGCTGGATCAAACGTCAGTTCATGGCAGCTGGCGCAGTGCTGTTCCATGGTGACGGTCTTCATACGCATACCGCCTTTTTCTACCGCATGGCAGTCCATACATTCCATGACGATATCGCCTTCCGGACCAAGCACGCCGTCCGGGTTCATGTGAATGTCATGGGGGAACTTCAGATTGGAAACCTCTTCCAGCTCATCGTCCCACATATCAAACCGCTTCAAATCCCAGGTTTCGTCTTCCTGCATTTCAAGCATGGAAACCATAAAAGCGGGGTGATCTTCCAAGAAGTCGGTTGCGGCTAGCAGGTCACTTTCATAGCCGGCGTGAGCCAGATCAGCATGACAGGCTGTACAGGATTCCTGGTCTGTTCGAGTAATGGCCTCGGGACCGTTGTGTTCGCGGTGACAATCCTGGCAGGTGTCACCAATGAAGTAGTCCCGGCCAAAGGTATCGGTATCAAAGTGATGATTAACGCTCAGGTGGCAATTCAGGCAATCCACCTCCTGTGCAGGAACAAAAGGCACCGTGTGGCAGTTCTCGCAACGATCTCCCATGAACGCGTGGGTTCTGTGCAACTCCCCCGCAAGCCAGATGCCGTCATCAGGCAGTGGGCTGTCCCTCAGCGGTTGCATACCGGTCAGGAAACCGGCAGACGGGATAATGATGCCAATGGCGATGACCAGCAGGAACAGCACCCAGCTGAAGGTTCGGGTGGGTATATTAAGTTGCCACAGGCGGGTCGTGAACTTGTCGCGCAGCGCTTCTTTCTCGACATCCCTGAGATGAATTTCCAGGATGAACTTTCCGGCTTCCTCGAGGACGTGAATCTCGTGACCGAGCACATCCACGACATCACCCGGCTTGAGGTCCGCCCGACCTTTAGTCTGGTTGTTGACGGCGAAATTAAGTGAGCCATTGGCTCGAATATGGATGCCATCATCCTTGAAGGTCAGTGTTGAATGCGCAAGGGGTACGCGCTTGTCGGCAATCTGGATGCTCTGGTCTGTGCCGCGCCCCAGCGTAGCGCTGTCTGTCGCAACATTCAGGTTGCGGACTTCACGGCTGGAACCCTTTGATTGGATGATTCGAACGAGGTGTGTCACAACGGATTACCAGTAAACGAAGACTGCGAACACATGCGCGATAAGAGCTGCGATGAGTGCAAAGGTGATCGGGATATGAACGAGCAGCCACACGCTTGTAATGGCGTGCATGCGGATGTCATCACGGATAATGCCCAATAGGCGTTTACGAGTGTTGAAGATCCGAATGATGTCATGCAGCAGCTTCAGCTCATCACCCTGAAGTTCGCGCGCGCGGCCAAGCAGGTAGTCGAGCGCGCGCTGCTGCTGCTTGTTGCTTTCCACGCGACCACCCAGTTCGACGACTGAATTGTCCCTGGCTCTGACCTGGTCGAGGAAACCGCCGCCAACGACCGTTCTTTCAATGGCGCTGTTGAGAATGTTCCTGATGTCTTCCGGCGCGTCATTTGCCATTCGCATCAGTTGTGAATCGACTTCCTCTACCTGCAGAAAGATGTCATCCAGAGACTTCGTCTTCTTCAGTTCATTGCGGGCTCCGGGGTAGGTTCGATAGGCAAACACGCCGAAAACACCGCTCAAAATCACACAAACCATAAGAACGTAAGCCAGGGTGTGTATATTCCAGCCAAACTGGAATCCGGTATGCAGGGTTGCGATAACCAGCAACGCACACCCGAGGTACACATGCGCTGAAACCCAACCGACGGTTGTTCCCCATCCCCTGGCAAAATTTCGCTTGCGCCGTCCGAGATAGGCCAGCCATAGAATCATCAGTGCACCGATGGTACCGAGAGTGTATCCGAGGGGGGTTCCGCCATTGGGAGGTTCAGTAGGTTCATCAAATATGAAGGCAATGGATGACAGTATGGCCACCAGAATGGCGATCCAGAGGTATCGCCCGCTTGCGTGTGTCAAGAAAGATGTGTGCATGGCCATGTCGGAATTCCTAATTCATCAGGTTCACGAAGTCCTCGGGACTGACTCGTGCCGCTGCACCGGTTGGACATGCTCGGACGCAGGCGGGACCACCATTCTGGTCGATGCACATGTCGCATTTCACTGCCCGCTTGATTGAATCGCCGCCTTCTTTGGCTGTTTTCTTCGAGCCCGGTTTTTCACCCCACCCGAACAATAACCAACGCCAGAAATTGTCTGATGCCTCCGTGCTATAGGACATCTGGATCACGCCGTAAGGGCAGTTCTGCTCACAGTTGCCACAGCCGATACAATTGTCACCAATGTAAACTTCGCCGCCGACACCGCCGCGCTGAATCGCATCCGGCGGGCAGTCTTTCATGCAACTGGGATCTTCGCAGTGCCTGCATGATGTTGGAATATGAATGCTGGCATAGGTTGGACCCGCTTTACGGTTGAGCCTTGATGTACCGTTGTGTGTGGCCGCACAGGCCTGCTCACAAAAGTCACAGGCGACGCAGAGATTTTCGTCAATCAACAGCACGTTGGTTGCTTCACCGAGGCCCTGGCCAATCAGGAATCCGAGAAGATCATCGCCATCTTCCGTGGATTCCTGAGTGGATACATTTTGCCGGCTTCGTTCATCGGCAAGCTTTTGCATGGACTCCCTGAGGCCATCCACCGAATCCATGAGTTTGTTAAAGGATTCCCCATCGATAGATAGCGTTTCTGTTTTTACAGCCGCCCTGACCGTCGCAGAACGAACGGTATTGCCGAGCAAAGCCATCTCACCCACCGACTGGTTCGCAGGGACATAGCTCATAACCACTTCATGACCGTCCACATCGATCGATACGGTGACAGAACCACTCCTGATAAAGTGCAGGCTGTCGCCCTCGTCACCCTGGGAGAAAATGACCTCATTTGGTGCGTACCGATTGATCCGAGTTTTCTCGGCAACAGGTTCAAGTTCCTCCAGCGGGGTATTGGGAGCGAACTTCTGCTGGATGGTTCGAACAATAAAAGTCTTATCCAGCTCTCTCTGAACTGCTTCGACTGAAGCCCTCAATTTGTTCATGGTCCGGCGTGGCGTTTCGATGACAATACAATCATCGCCAGAATAGACAGTAGCAGAGCGTCTCCTGCCCGAAAGCAGGCTCATTTCACCAAAAAAGTTCCCCTGGCTGGAAGCAACAGTCAGGCTTTCGTTGATCTCAATATCAACATTCCCTGAGAAAATGGTGAAAAAGCTGTTGGTGTAGTCGTTCTTGGCAAATATGATTTCGCCCTTCCTGAGGATGTGCACCTCGCTTTCAAGCATCAGTTCACGGAACTGCAGTGCGTTAACACCAGAAAACACGGGAATTCTTTCCTGCATCGCGCGCAGGATGTCGTCAACGTCCAGCTCTGGGTCTACTTTACTGACTTTCGCGGCAATCAGGTCGTGGTCAGCTGGTCTGACATCTCGCCCTTCAATGTATTCGACAACCTCATAACCCTGGTTCATGGCCTGTTTGATCAGCGGGTAGCCACCGAGAGCACCAATAATGTAGATGCCGGGTACGTTACTTTCATATTGGCTGGAAAGGGCCGGTATGGAATTAGGATCGTCGTTGGGGAATTCAATGCCGAAAGATTCGACCAGGCCCCTTGGGGGAATAGCGCCCAGTCGGGCGATAATGCGATGCACCGGCACATCAGCCTCACCGGTTGGGGTACTGAGTTTAAGGACACCAGGTG